>JAFYPG010000267.1 GCA_017547605.1 Prevotella sp. | reverse complement strand
CAACTTCAAAAGCCGGCGACGGGAGACGTTGATATCATAATACTCAGAGAGAGAGAAGCATTTGGCCTCCTCGAAATAAAGAATTTGAGAGTCGGATTCATTGTCCTTGAGTTCATTGGCCAAGCTAATGACAAGCCGGCCGTTCTGCACACCCTGGGTGGAAAACCACTCAATAAGACCAAGATCATCTTTTCCAGGGGCGACAACCGTCACCTCTACCCGCTCGCAACGGGCAGCACCCTCAGGAGAGAACCCATTGAAGGGGCGGACAAACAAAAGCCGACAGTCAGACACCAGGTACTGTTTAGAGTAGCGCTTGATGCTGTTGTCGCCGAATTCTAATACTGCTGTTAATGCCATATATTTATAATTTTGATTTTAATTACTGGTGCAAAGATACGGTCTTTATCCGCTCGTCACAAGCTTTTTGCCGTATTTCGTCTTAGGTTGTTGCGACAGGGTGCCCTGTCTGCGTCAAAAGCGGTTCATCCCCGCTGAATCTGTCGCGCCTCGAGGGTCTGGTTGATCTTCTGCTCCCGATGGCAGACCCGTACTTCGATGCCGAACTTCTCGTGAATATGCTCGGCCAGATGCTGGGCTGAATAGACACTGCGGTGCTGACCACCCGTACAGCCGAAGGAGAACATCAGCGAGGTGAAACCACGCTGGATGTATCGGCGCACATGGGCATCAGCCAGTTTATAGACAGAGTCGAGGAACGTCAGGATCTCACCGTCATCCTCAAGGAATCGGATAACTGGCTCATCAAGTCCTGTCAGTTTCTTATAGGGTTCATAGCGTCCGGGGTTATGGGTACTGCGACAGTCGAAGACATAGCCGCCTCCATTGCCGCTCTCGTCCTCGGGGATACCCTTCTGATAGGAGAAACTGAACACCTTCACCACCAACGGTCCCTGGGCATCGTAGCGCGAGAAGGTGGCCGGACCATCCTGAGGATGGGCCTTATAGGGGTTCAGGTCTGTCGTCTTATAGCCGTCAGCACGTGAGGCGATAGCCTCTATCTGCTGGAACTGTGGCAGTTCTGTCAACTGGCGCAGGATATCCATCAGGTAAGGATAGTGGAATGTGGCAGTGCTGGCCAATAGTTCACGTAGGTTCTGGATGGCGGGGGGTATGCTCTCGATGAAATGCTTCTTCTGCTCGAAATAGCCACGGAAGCCGTATGCGCCAAGTACCTGAAGCGTACGGAAGAGTACGAACAGCGACAGACGGTTGACGAAGTGACGCACAGGCGGCACCTCGGTATAGTTCTTCAAAGAGTTGTAGTATTCATAGACGAGTTCCCGGCGCAACTTATGGGGATACTTCGCGCTGGCCTGCCAGAGGAACGAGGCGAGATCGTAGTAATACGGACCCTTGCGCCCACCCTGATAGTCAATGAACCAAGGATTACCATCGTGGTCGAGCATCACGTTGCGAGCCTGGAAATCACGGTAGAGGAAACTCTCCACCTCGGGCACGGGATTGTCAAGGTCTGTCGTCAGATCCTTGGCGAAGAGGCGGAAGTCGGCTTCCAGTTTCAACTCATGGAAGTCGAGTTCGGTGGCCTTCAGGAAACAGTACTTGAAATAGTTCAAGTCGAAGAGCACGCTATCGACATCAAACTCCGCCTGGGGATAGCAGTTGGAGTAGTCAAGGTCGCGAGCGCCTCGAATCTGCACATTTGGCAACTCACGGATGGTGCGACGCAACAGTTCCTGTTCTTTCAGGGTATATCGACCGCCTGCCTCGCGACCACCACGGATGGCATCGAAAAGGGACATCGAACCAAGATCGGTCTGAAGATAGCGCAACTCGTCGTCACTGGCCGCCAATATCTGCGGAACGGGAAGTTTGCGCCTGTTGAAGTGCTCCGTAAGGTATATAAAAGCATGATCCTCATCACGGCTGGTACCGATGACACCAACGACAGTCTGGCCGTCGCTGTCAGTCAGACGGTAGTACGTACGATTACTGCCACCGCCCGGAATCTGCTGAACGTTAGCAGGCTCAGCACCCTTCCATTGCCTATAGAGGTCCAATAGTTTTTGCATACCGATGCAAAGATACACATTTTTTGGAAAACAAAGAAGAAAAAAGGCAAAAAAAATCCGGCTGCCTTTCGACAGCCGGATATAAATGGGGTTTAAAATTACATCATACCACCCATGCCTGGGGCACCGCCCATCGGCATAGCAGGCTCTTTCTCGGGTTTGTCAACGATCAGGCACTCCGTTGTCAGGAACATACCAGCGATGCTGGCAGCGTTCTCCAGAGCCACACGAGCCACCTTGGCAGGATCGATCACACCTGCCTCACGCAGATCCTCATAGACATCAGTACGGGCATTGAAGCCGAAGTCGCCCTTGCCTTCGCGAACCTTCTGGACAACCACAGCACCCTCCTGACCGCCATTGACGGCAATCTGGCGCAGCGGCTCTTCGATGGCACGGCAGATGATGTTGATACCAGTCTGCTCGTCGGCATTGTCACCCTTCAGGCCAGCCAGAGCCTCCTGGGCACGGATGTAGGTGGTACCACCACCAGCAACCACACCTTCCTCGATGGCAGCGCGGGTAGCGCAGAGGGCATCGTCGACACGATCCTTCTTCTCCTTCATCTCCACCTCAGAGTTGGCACCGACATAGAGCACTGCCACACCACCTGACAACTTGGCAAGACGCTCCTGGAGCTTCTCCTTGTCGTATGAGCTGGTGGTCACCT
>JAFYPG010000266.1 GCA_017547605.1 Prevotella sp. | reverse complement strand
TTGACTTTGGGGATGACTTCTGGTAATCATTAAAGATTAAACATTTAAAAATAAATATGACCAACGGACTGTTATTGTGGGTGGATGATGAGATCGAGCAACTGAAGGCGCACATCATGTTCCTGGAAAAGAAGGGCTATGAGGTGGTGACTGTCAGCAATGGCACCGATGCCATCGACCAGTGTAAGGAGCGTAGTTTCGACCTCGTGCTGCTCGATGAGCAGATGCCTGGACTGAGCGGTCTGGAGACCCTGCAGAAGATGAAGGAACTGCAACCTTCGCTCCCAGTGGTGATGGTGACTAAGAGTGAGGAGGAGAACATTATGGAACAGGCCATCGGCCAGAAGATTGCCGACTACCTCATCAAACCCGTCAATCCCAATCAGATCCTGCTGGCGCTGAAGAAGAATATCCACCGTCGCGAGATCGAGACGGAAGTGACGCAGAACCAGTACCAGCAGAGTTTCCAGCAGATCGCCATGCAGATCATGGACTGTAGGACGTGGCGGGACTGGGCCGATGTCTATAAGCGCCTCGTGCACTGGGAACTGGAGTTGAGCGCCACGGACAGCAGTATGACGGAAATGCTCCGCATGCAGAAGGAAGACGCGAATAACGGTTTCGCCAAGTTCGTCAGGAAGAACTACCTGGACTGGGTCGATGATCTGGAGGCTCACCGCATGGATGCTGACAGCGGTCGGCCGATGCTCTCTCCGGAGATCTTCAAGCGCAAGGTGTTCCCCCTGCTCAGCGAGGGTAGGAAGGTGTGCCTCGTGGTGCTCGATAACTTCCGCTATGACCAGTGGCGTGTGCTCGCCCATGAACTCAGTGAGCAGTTCGATATCGATGAAGACCTGTACTACAGCATCCTGCCCACAGCCACGCAGTATGCGCGTAACGCCATCTTCAGCGGACTGATGCCTAATAAGATTGCCCAGATGTTTCCTGACCTTTGGGTGGATGAGGACGAAGAGGAAGGGAAGAACCTGAACGAGGCCCCGCTCATTCAGACGCAGTTGGAGCGCTATCGCAGGAAGAATACTTTCTCTTATCATAAGGTGAACAACTCGACGGATGCAGACAGACTCATGTCGCAGTTTGGCTCACTGGCCCACAATGACCTGAATGTGGTGGTCTTCAACTTCATCGACATGCTCAGTCATGCCCGTACGGAGTCGAAGATGGTGAGGGAACTGGCCAACAACGAGAGCGCCTATCGCTCGATCACCCTCTCCTGGTTCCGTCATTCCGTGATCTCTGATTTCTTCAAGCAGATGGCCCAGACCGATACGACCATCATCGTCACCACCGATCATGGCAGTATCCGTTGCACCCAACCCGTGAAGATTGTCGGCGACAGGAACACGAACACGAACCTGCGCTATAAACTGGGTAAGAACCTGAGTTACGACGACAAGAGCCTCTTCGTGATCAAGGAACCGCAGAAGGCACAGTTGCCTGCCCCCAATCTCTCCACCAGTTATGTGTTTGCCACAGGCGACTCGTTCTTCGCCTATCCCAACAACTATAATTATTATGTGTCATATTATCGTGACACCTTCCAACATGGTGGTATCTCGATGGAGGAGATGATCGTGCCCCTGATAACTTTGACAGGAAAGAAAAGATAAGAAATAGATATGGAGATTAAGATTAAGAACTTAGAGCATATCCGTGAGGCCGCCCGACAGTTTATCGCAGAGATGGGCGACCGCAAGGTCTTTGCCTTCTACGGTAGTATGGGAGTAGGAAAGACCACGTTTGTGAAGGCTGTCTGTGAGGAACTGGGTGTGGAGGATGTCATCACGTCGCCCACCTTCGCCATTATCAACGAGTACCATGCGGAGGCGCAGGATCTGACGATCTATCATTTCGACTTCTACCGTATCAAGAAACTGGAAGAAGTCTATGACATGGGTTATGAGGATTATTTCTACAGTGGCGCCCTCTGCTTCATCGAGTGGCCGGAACTGATAGAGGATCTGTTGCCTGAGGAAGCCGTGAAGGTGAGCATCACAGAAAAAGAGGACGGCTCGAGAGCCATCCTCTTCTAAAGGTTCTGTTCCTGGAAATCCAGGTCTGCCTGAACGATGAAGAACACTTCCTCTGGATTGTATGAGGAACAGAATCCTTCTTCCTTGGCTTTCTTACAAACGTATTCGGCGACGGCCTCCAGGTCGATGTCGATCTCTTCCTCGTTGCTTTCCAGAATGCCGCTCGTGTAGTAATAATCGACAATGAGATCCATCATATAGAGGATGTCCTTGTCGCTGTAGTACTTCTTGATATCCGTCGGCAGTTGGGTACGGATATAGGCCAGTTCCCGTCTGTTCTCCTCTTCGTCCAGACGGATTTCCTCGTCAATGTTCGCCATCTTAGAGCAGGGCTTTGATTTTCTCTTCCAGTTTAGGCTTAGCCTGTGCACCAACCAGTTTGTCAACCACCTCACCGTTCTTGAAGAACAGGATGGTAGGAATGTTGCGGATACCAAATTCTGCTGCCAGGTCTTCATTCTCCTCAACATCGCACTTGCCTACGATAACCTTGCCTTCGTATGCCTCAGCCAGTTCGGAGATAATAGGAGCCACCAGACGGCACGGACCGCACCAGGTTGCCCAGAAATCAATGACAAAAGGCTGGTTACCTGCCTTCAAACTTTCATAATTCTCTTTTGTGATCGTTAATTCCATTGTCTTCTTGTTTTTGGTGAATATTATGTTATTGTCTTTCTTGCAAATTGTATGCCATTAATTGATCTGATAGTCCAGCATCTCGTGATTCTCGATGTAGTCGATTAGCGTATGCCGTACATCCACGCCCTCATTCTTGCTACGGAGTAGGACGTGGTTCTTGCCTTGTGAGTCGCGCAGTTGGAAGAACAACTTCGTCTTTCCAGGATGACTGCTGATAATCTCACTGAGGTCTTCAACAATCTGATCATCGAGCATATCCGTCACGAGGGAGATGGTGATACGATCTATGGCTTTCTCCTTGACAGTCTGCAGATATTCCACATTCTGAACTTTCAGTTCCATTTGGTTGCTGTTTTGGAAGCGTGGCTGCAGTCTGGCCGTGATATAGACGGATGCTCCCTCAGTGAACATACCGTTCCATTGTCCCCAATCCCTGCCGAACAGAGCCAGTTCGCCACTGCCTTCGAAGTCTTCGATGGTGATAAAGCCGCAAGGTTCACCGCTCTTCGTGAACTTCTGACGGACACCAGTCACAATACCACCTAACACGATATCTTCGCGCCCATTGAGTTTTGTCATGTCTGCCAAATCGGCACACTTGGTGTTACACAG
The DNA here is from genome assembly GCA_017547605.1 of Prevotella sp. Lineage (GTDB taxonomy): Bacteria > Bacteroidota > Bacteroidia > Bacteroidales > Bacteroidaceae > Prevotella. The sequence continues at coordinate 1,972 of JAFYPG010000266.1, read as the reverse complement.
GTTATCGAGGATGATCTTGTATTCGTCCAGCGGATGGGCGGAGAGGTAGATACCCACCAGTTCGCGCTCCTTGTTCAGACGCTCGATATCGCTCCAGCGGTCGTCGGACTTTGGGATGGGCGGTGTGGCGATCTCGATCTCGTCGAAGCCGCCAAACAGGGAGCTCTGTGACTGGGCCTTCTCCTGCTGGAAGAGCTGTCCATAGCGTACAAGGGTGTCGAGGAACATCTCTCCCTTGGCATTGGTGGCGAAGTAGTTCTCACGTCGTATGCCGAAACTGTCAAAACCACCGCTGAGTGCCAGACTCTCAAAGGCCTTGCGGTTGACAGAGGCGAAATTGATGCGCTGGGCAAAGTCGTAGATATCCTTATAAGGACCGTTCTTCTCGCGTTCATCGATGATGGCCAGGGCTGCTGAGTCGCCCATACCCTTAATGGCGCCGAGTCCGAAACGGATATCACCGTGATGGTTCACACCGAACTTCTCGTATGACTCGTTGACATCGGGCCCCAGCGTGTTAATCTTCATGGCTTTGCACTCATCCATGAGTTTCGTGATCTCCGTGATCTGGTCACGGCGGCGGCTCATGATGGCGGCCATGAACTCCGCAGGGTAGTTGGCCTTCAGGTAGGCCGTCTGGTAGGCCACCCACGAATAGCAGGCAGCATGCGACTTGTTGAAGGCATAGGAGGCGAATTTCTCCCAGTCGGCCCAGATCTTCTCAAGGATCTTCGGATCGTGGCCGTTCTTCTTGCCGCCCTCGATGAACTTCGGCTTCATGGCATCGACAATGTCTTTCTTCTTCTTACCCATCGCCTTACGGAGGGCGTCACTTTCACCACGGGTGAAGTCGGCCAACTGACGGGAGAGCAACATAACCTGTTCCTGATAGACGGTGATGCCATAGGTATCCTTCAGGTACTTCTCCATACAAGGGATGTCGTACTTGATCTCCTCGCGTTTGTTTTTACGGGCAATGAAAGAGGGGATATAGTCCATAGGACCTGGACGGTAGAGGGCGTTCATGGCGATGAGATCCTCGAAGACCGTTGGATGGAGCTCGCGCAGGTATTTCTGCATACCGTTCGACTCAAATTGGAAGGTGCCGACGGTACGGCCCTGCTGATAGAGTTCGTAGGTCTTGGGATCGTCGATAGGGATATTATCCAGATCCACGTCGATGCCACGGGTACGCTTGATATTGGCACAGGCCTCCTTCAACTCCGAGAGTGTCTTCAGACCAAGGAAGTCCATCTTGATGAGGCCCGTTGATTCGATGACATGACCGTCGTACTGGGTACAGTTAGTCTTGGTACCCTTGAAATCAGGGTCATCAGCCGTTGAGACAGGTACGTGGTCAGAAATCGGGTCGCGACAGATGATGAAACCACAGGCATGGATACCTGTGCCACGCACCGTGCCCTCCAGCATCTTCGCGTATTTGATGGTGTTAGCCAGAGCGGGATCATTGGAAGACTCTGCCTCCTGTAACTCACGGGTACACTTGATGGCATTGGGCAAGTTCATCTTCATGCCGTCAGGCAGACGGTCGGGAATAGCTTTGCACAAGGCGTTGGAAACGGGGATAGGCACCTTCTCCACGCGGGCAACATCTTTTAAAGAGTTCTTCGTCGCCATCGTGGCATAGGTGATGATATGGGCACAGTTCTCATGGCCGTATTTGTCTTCCACCCATTTCAGCACCTTGCCTCGGCCATCATCGTCGAAGTCGGTATCGATATCGGGGAGTGAGATACGGTCCGGGTTGAGGAAACGCTCGAACAGCAGGTCGTACTTCAGCGGGTCGATCTTCGTGATACCCAGGCAGTAGGCCACCACAGAACCTGCCGCTGAGCCACGGCCAGGACCTACCATCACGTCGAGTTCGTCGCGGGCGGAGTTGATGAAGTCTTGTACGATGAGAAAGTAACCTGGGAATCCCATCGTCTTCATAATATGCAGTTCGAACTTT
>JAFYPG010000265.1 GCA_017547605.1 Prevotella sp. | reverse complement strand
ATTTTATTGGGAATTTATTTGGAAATTCAAGAAAAAAATGCTATCTTTGCAGCATGGATTATCATAAGAAGAACTGATGGGCAGAATCCGAATCGGATTTGACAGATTTGACGGATTTGTCACATTTTTCATGGACTCCTACGCGTACCGTGCGCACACGCGGTACGCGTGAGAAATCTTATAATTAATTCGTCAAATCCGTCAATTCCGTCAAACCTCACAGGGGGATAGGGATCGCTGTGAGGTGGGCGAATCGAAGGAATGGCTTCCACGACTTGTTCAGACGTCTCGAACGACTCATTCAGATTATCCCTATACCCTATAAGGGATTATCCGAACACGTCGTAGAGACTATTCGAATAGCACGAAGAAACTATCTGAACGACTCGTAGTTGCCCCCTCCCGCCTCGGCTAAGGGCACAATGGGGACTATGCCCCATTGTGTCAGGGTTTTATCTGACAATCTCCATCTTAGAGCCGTCAACCTTCAGAGTAACGGTCAGTGCTGGACGCTCAGCAAGACGCTTTATATAATCATCGACTTTGTCAGCCGCCATAGGCATGGTTTGAGAGAAACACGGGGTATCAAGCTCAGTTTCACCGGTCAACTTTTGTCTCGAGCCGTCAGAAGAGACACTGGTGATATTTTGGATGAAATACTCCGTTTTGAACTTATAAGCATCATCAGTTGCCGCAGTAGCATTACGTGTCGGGGTTGTCTTGAGGGAAGCTGAGAATGGGAACTTCTTGACCGTGATGGTCTTTTTCCATGTACTTCCAGTAAAAGCCTCCGTCTTTTCCGAGCCATTCTCATCGATGTAGGTAACGGACTTGTCACAGAGATCGTAACCATTTTCAGTCAGACTCACATAGTAGGTGAATTCAGCGCCAGTAATGGTTGGCGTACTCGATGATGAATCATCATCCTTGCTGCAGGATGTAGTTACTGTTACTGCCATCATGCAAAGCAATGCAGCAATGGCAAAAAAGAATTTCTTTGTCTTCATTGTGTTGTAGTTTTTAAATTGTTTTTAGTTAATAAAAAAGTTCACTCATATTATTACGACGCAAAGATAATATAAAATCCACAATCTTGCAAGTTTTTTCTCATATTTTTATCCTAGTAACTATTGTGACACAGTGAGTTTTAGATCAATATATTTGGAATTCTGAACGATTATTCGTATCTTTGCACGCAAGAATGATCAACTATCAACCAAAAAGCGATGAAAAGATGAAAAAGTCCGTAATCCTTATCCCATTCCTGTTCCTCGCACTTGTAGCAGGCGCCCAGGACTTCCAGACAGAGATTAAATTGATCGACGTGCCCGACTTTAACGGGAAGACACTCGCGAAGGCTCCCGCCGGCAAGAGTCAGACGCTGCAACTGGCGCGCACCAAGTTCTCTAAACCGATGGAGAGCTACACCACACTGGCACTGCCATCGCTCCGTCTGGGCAACATCATCGGCCACCCCACCCTCGGCTGGGACGACACCGACTTCAAAATCCCTGAAGGCGTGCCCGCCGTGTATGACGGCAAGTGGGCGCTGAACGATGTGTTCACCGACGGTGACTTCCCCGTGGCCATCTACGGCCGGACACCCAGCGACAAGCCCCTGCCCTGGGGAGAGTCGGAGCAGGACATCTCCTGCCGAGGCAGAGACCCGCACCTGATCATGCTCCTCGACCCGGAGAAGGAGGTGAAGAAGGTGTATAACACCCGCAATATCACCATCACGCCCAAGGACAGTCTCTTCCAGAGAGTGGAGTGGGCCGTGGTGAAGGACGGCGTCCTGTATTTCTCGGAATGCGCCTCGACGGCTCCCGACAAGAACTCGCAAGGCTACTACCTCGTGGCCGTGGATATCAATACCGACGAGACCCTCTGGATCAGCAAGCCCCGCACGGTGAACTCCTCCAACTTCCTGATCGTTGACAACTCCATCATCTGCGGCGTGGGCGGTTCGGGAATCCCCGACTATATCTACGTGCTGAACCGCTATACGGGCGTGAAGACACGGGAATACTGGATCCCCACGGCGGCCTCCTGGTTCGCCATCGGTGAAGACAAGACACTCTACGTCACCCTGTACGACAAGCACGTCGCCTTCAAGATCATCAAATAGCAAAAAATCAGGGAAAAATTTGGTGGTGTGCGGAAAAAGTCGTACCTTTGCACCCGCATTTCGGAAAATCCGAAGCATCCCACGACGTAAACCTTTAGTGATTAGGGGGATAAGCGTCAGAAAGATGTATGTGCAACAACAATTAATCACACTTAAAAATTATGTATTTAGACAAAGCCAAGAAGGAAGAGATCTTCGGAAAGTTCGGCAAGGGCACCACGGACACTGGTTCACCTGAGGCTCAGATCGCCCTCTTCTCCTATCGTATCTCTCACCTCACTGAGCATCTGAAGAAGAATCACAAGGATCACGTCACAGCCCGTTCGCTGACTATGCTCGTAGGTAAGCGCCGTAAGCTGCTGAAGTACCTCTACACGAACGACATCAACCGCTATCGTGCCATCGTGAAGGCCCTCGGTCTGCGTAAGTAAAACGTTTCTTCGGAACAAATAAAAAACCCCGCTATTTGGCGGGGTTTTTTATTTCCGGATAGATCTCGCGGAGGGGAATCATGACGAAATCGCGCTGGAACATCAGCGGATGGGGAATCTGGAGATCAGGCGTATCGATGTTGTAATCGTCGTAGAGCAGGATATCGATGTCGATGGTGCGATCGCGATAGGCCGTGCCCTTATACACACGTCCCATCTCGCGCTCGATCTGCTTGGTGATCTCAAGGATCTCCCGGGGCTTGAGGTCGGACTCCACAAGGATGGCGCCATTGAGAAACAAATTGCCCGAGGTGAAGCCCCAGGGTTTGGTCTCGATGATCGACGACTGGCGCACCACATTGCCCACCCGCTCGCTGATGAGTTGGATGGCCTTCTGGATCTGCTCCAGACGGTCGCCCTGATTACTGCCGAGTCCTAAATATACCTTGTGCATCAGTCATCTAAGATCAGAAGGGCATCACCGTAACAACCGAACTTATAACCATTCTTGACAGCCTTCTTATAGGCCTCATAGATCAGGTCGTAGCCACCGAAGGAGCACTCGCTCATCATCATCGTGGATTCCGGATGGTAGAAGTTGCCCACCATCGCATTGGCCAGTCCGAACTCGTAGGGCGGGAAGATGAACTTATTGGTCCATCCCTCGTATTCCTTCAGCAGTCCGTCGGTGCCAACAGCCGTCTCCGTGGCACGGGCCGTACTGGTGCCCACGACACAGACGCGATGTCCTGCATTCTTGGTGGTGTTCACGAGGTCACAGGCTTCCTTGGTGACGAACATCTGTTCGGACGACATCTTATGCTTCGTGAGATCCTCCACTTCGATGGGATCAAAACTGCCGAGACCGCAATGAAGGGTGATATAGGCGAAGTTGATGCCTTGGATCTCCATGCGCTTCATCAGTTCACGACTGAAGTGCAGACCCGTGGCAGGAGCCGTAACAGCCCCCTCTTTCTTAGCGTAGATGGTCTGGAAGCGCTCCATATCCTCCTCCGATGCGGGGCGCCTGTCGATGATATAGCGGGGCAGCGGGGCTTCTCCCAAGGCGAAAAGCTCACGCTTGAACTCGTCGTGGGGACAGTCGTAGAGGAAGCGCAACGTACGTCCACGACTGGTGGTGTTGTCGATGACCTCAGCCACCATCGGACCGTCTTCCTCGAAAAACAGTTTGTTGCCGATACGGATCTTACGGGCGGGTTCCACCAGCACATCCCACAGGCGCAGGTCGGGATTGAGTTCGCGCAGGAGGAACACCTCGATCTTTGCATCGGTCTTCTCCTTCGTGCCGTAGAGACGGGCAGGGAACACCTGCGTGTCGTTGAAGACGAAGGTGTCGTCCTCGTCGAAATAGTCGAGGATATTGCGGAAGTCGAGATAGACGGGATTGCCGGCCTCATCCTTGAGGGGGTCGCCGTTCTCATCTTTCTTCGTCATCTCAATCTTCCCACTCTTGCGATGTACCACCATCAGGCGGCACTCATCTCGATGGTACGAGGGCTCCAATGCTATCAGATCTTCAGGGAGCCTGAACTTAAACTGTGATAACTTCATATATTAATCGATATTGTTTTCTAACCAATTCGGGAAGTCGTCGAACGTGAGGCAGTCGTCGATGCGGACATCGCCCACACGCGTACGACAGAGGGCCGTCAGATAGGCACCGCTGCCGAGGGCCTCACCGATGTCACGAGCCAGGGAACGGATATAGGTGCCCTTACCACATACCACACGGATCGACATTGTCATCGTCTCGGGGTCGAAGGCCGTCAGTTCGATCTCGTCGATACGTACGGGCTTGGCCGCCAATTTCACGTCCTCACCACGACGGGCCAGTTCGTAGGCTCTGTCGCCTGCTACCATACAGGCGGAGAAGAGCGGTGGCTCCTGCATAATATCACCCACGAAGCGGGGCAACGTCTCGAGGATCAACTCCCGCGTGATATGGCCGGTGGGATAGGTCTGATCCACCTCATGCTCCATATCGTAACTGGGCGTGGTGGCACCGAGTTGCAGGGTGGCCGTATATTCCTTCGTGTGCTGCTGCAGGCGCTCTATCTGCTTCGTGGCCTTCCCCGTACAGAGGATGAGTACACCCGTGGCCAGGGGGTCAAGGGTGCCTGCATGACCCATCTTCACGCGCTTCACACCAATACGTTTGGAAACGACATAACGGATATGCGCCAAAGCCCCGAAACTCGTCATCCGATAAGGCTTGTTGATATAGATGTAAGCGCCCTCCTGAAAGTTCATTGTGCCAGATGATATACCAATACTGCCACACCGATGATGGCACAGTAGATACCGAACCACACCAGTTTACCCTTCTTCACGACACTGATCATCAGCTTACAGGCGAAGCATCCCGAGAGGAAGGCGGCCAGGAAACCGATAGCCAGCGGGAAGGTGCCGATATCGCCCATCACAGCCTCACCCTTCACAGCCTTCAGGATATCCAACAGGGCTTCACCAAGGATGGGCGGGATGACCATGAGGAAAGAGAACTGCGCCAGTTTCTCCTTGCTGTTGCCCAGCATCAGACCCGTGGCGATCGTCGAACCGGAACGGGAGAGACCAGGCAGTACGGCACAGGCCTGGGCCACACCGATGACGAAGGCATCCCATAATGAGATATGCTCCTTCTGACGGGGCTTCGCATAGTAGGAGAAAATCAGCAACACGGCCGTCAACATCAGCATCACGCCGACGATGAGCAGACCAGAGCCGAAGGCTTCCTCCACCCTATCCTTGAAGAACACACCCACGATGGCGACGGGAATCATCGATACGAGGATGTTTAGCGCATATTTCGTCTCTTCGTTCATCTCGAACTTAAAGAGTCCTTTCAGTATCCAGTCGATCTCCCGCCAGAGCATCACCAGCGTAGAGAGCACCGTGGCTATATGAACGGCAACGGTAAACATCAGGCTCTCCTCGCCATCAATGCCGAAGAACGTGGAGATGATGGCCAGATGACCGCTTGAACTGACGGGCAGATACTCTGTCAGTCCCTGAATTACACCTAAAATCAATGCTTGAATCCAATCCATGGTTATCTTTATGGTTTTACCTTTTTACTTCTCCTTCGGCTTCCGCACTACGGCATAGATCATTGAAACGAAACCAAACAAGCACACCAGCGGTGCCACCTTCGTACGGCGGGCACTGAAGATGTCTGGTTCAAAGGTTGTGTCAGTGGAATTCGGTCCCACCATCAGCAGGAACCCGATGACCACAATGATCATCCCCACTGCCAACAAAATGAAATTTGTCTTGTCGAATGCGAAATCCTTCTTATCCATCTTATCTATAAACAATAAACTTTAAATTATATCTTATACAAGTCTCCTGCCGACATCTTCAGGAACTTATTGACGGAGATATACGAACTGATGCTCGTAATCAAGATACCAAACAACAGGACGGCTCCCGCTGTGATGGTCAACTCGACCCAGGTAATGATATTCACCATATTCGGCTCGTAATAATAGAGTCCATAGACACAGCCTCCCAGCACCATGATGGCGATGATGGCGGCCAGGATACCCACGAGCAGGCCATTGCGCATGAACGGTCGGCGGATAAAGCCCCACGAGGCACCCACGAGTTTCATGGTGTGGATGAGGAAACGACGGGAATAGACGCTCAGGCGCACCGTGTTGTTGATCAACGAGAACGAGATGAACGTCAGCAGGCCGGCAATGACCAGCAAGAGGATGTTCACCTTCGTCAGATTACTGTTCACCTTATCCATCAGATCTACCTGATAGGCTACGTCGGCGACCTTCGGGTTCTTCTTCAGTTCCTCGGCTATCCATTTCAGAGAGTCGCTATTGGCGTAATCTGAGTTCAGCCGCAGTTCTATTGTAGCCGAGAAGGGGTTCGTGCCCAGGAACTCCGAAGGGTCGGAGCCCATGGCCGCCGTCTGCTCCTTCAGCGCCTGTTCACGACTGATATAGTCGATGTTCCTGGCATAAGGTCTCTGATAGAGGTCATTGCACAGCAGCTTGGCATCTTTGACGGTCACCTTGTCATTCAACATCACCGTCACCATCAGGTTCTCCCTCACCCAGTGTGACAAGTTACGGGAAGTAAGCACGGAGAACACGACCAAGCCCAACAACACAAGCACCATCGACGTGCTGATGCACAACGTAACCATCTGCATACCTCGACGGCTGCCAGCATTCTTTCTGCGTCTTTTCATGAATGATTCAAATACGTACGTAATTTCGAGGTGCAAAGATACAACATTTTAAAGCGATTTCCAAATAATATTCTATTTTTCTTAATTCTTAGCGCTTAATTCTTAACTATTTTGTAACTTTGCACCCCGTATGAGTACGATTATCTATCCATCGCCCATTTTCGGGCCCGTCCACAGCCGCAGACTCGGTATCTCGCTGGGCATCAACCTGATGCCTGCCGACGGCAAGGTCTGCTCTTTCGACTGTATCTATTGTGAGTGCGGACTCAATGGTGACCACCGTCCGAAACTCCCCCGCCCCACCCGTGAGGAGGTAGCGCAGAAACTGGAGGAGAAACTGCAGCAGATGAAAGCCGAGGGTCAGTTACCCGACGTGCTGACCTTTGCCGGCAACGGTGAGCCAACCTGTCATCCGCACTTCGCGGAGATCATCGGCGACACCATCCGCCTGCGCGACCAGTATTGTCCGAAGGCGAAGGTCTCCGTATTGAGCAACTCGACGATGATCCACCGCCAGCAGGTGCACGACGCCCTGATGCTGGTGGATAACAATATCCTGAAACTCGATACCGTCGATCCCATATATATTAATAAGGTGGATCGTCCACAAAGCACCTACGACGTAGATAAGATCATCGAACGTCTGAAGGCCTTCAACGGACATGTGATCATCCAGACGATGTTCATGCAGGGCTCCGCCTCCGATGAGTCGGTGGATAACACGGGAGAGGAATATGTTGCTCCCTGGCTCGAAGCCGTCAAGGAGATTGCACCGCAGCAAGTGATGATCTACACCATCGACCGCGAGACACCCACCCAGGGACTGCTGAAGGCCACCCACGAACAACTGGATGCCATCCGCGACAGGGTGATTGCCGCGGGCATTCCTTGTTCCGCCAGTTACTAAAAGAATGAATCCCTACCGTTTGGCAGGGATTCATTCTTTATTTACACATGATTCCTCGTTTGGTATTTTCCAGGAAGCGGATGATGTTCTGGATCTCAGGACCATCGGGCACCTGATCCTTGATCTGGTTGATCACATCATAGACGCTCGTTTTTCCATGGAAAAGCAGACGATAAGCGTTTGCAATGTGTTTCTGCACTTTCTCGTCGATGCCAGCATACTTCATCATCGTAATGTTAGGACCACCGTACTCCATGGGGTTTCCACCTGCGATGACATAAGGAGGCACATCATGTGAGAATGCAGTGCCTGCCTTAATCAATGAGAGGTCACCAGCACGGGTATTGGCATTCTGAATGGCTCCCGAAGAAAAAATGACTCCATTGCCAATCTCGCAGTCGCCAGCAATCTTCGTACCATAGCCAAACACACAGTTCGTACCTACCACGGCATCGTGGCTGATGTGCGTTCCTTCGAGCAGGAAGTTGTGGTTACCGATCTTAGTGACACCGTCGCGCTGCGTACCGCGGTTGATGACCACATTCTCACGGATGACATTGTTGTCGCCAATCTCCACGTACGACTTGGCACCACGGAAGTTGAAGTCCTGTGGCAGGGCTGCGATGACACTACCCTGATGGATCTTGTTGCTTTTGCCAATACGTGAGCCATCACAGATGCTGACGAAGGGGAAGATGATACAGTTATCACCAATCTCCACATCGTCTTCGATATACACGAAGGGGAATATCTTACAGTTATCGCCGATTTTCGCCTTAGGAGAAATCTCGGCCTTGGGGGATATTTCGCTTGCCATAATTCTTACGTTTTAGTTTGCACCGCCACCAAGGGCCTGGTACAAGTTAACTACTGCTTGCATCTTATTAAACTGGTCGGTCACCTCAGCGATCTCGGCATTCAGCAGATTACTCTGGGCGGAAATCACTTCCAGATAGGTGGTGTTGCTACTCGACTCCATCAGTTTCTTGGTGTCCTCGACATTCTGCTTCATCACCTTGACGCGCTTGCCGTCGAGTTCGGCCTTCTCTGCGGAGGAGTTATAGCTGACGAGTGCGTTCGACACCTCATTGCCAGCCTTCAGCACCGCGTTCTGCCAAGAGTTGTAAGCCTGCTCGTACTGAGCCTTGGCCACCTTCAGACCAGCCACGATCTGTCCGTGCTGGAAGATGGGCTGTACGAGAGAGCCGACAGCAGAGAGAAGCCACTTACCCGGATTGATAACGACACCACCGCCACTATTGGTAAAGGCGGCGGTTGCTGTCACCGTGATGTTCGGATAGAAACGGCTACGGGCTGTCTCTATGTTATAGAAGCACTGAGCCAGCGACATCTCGGCATAGTGGACATCAGCACGGTTGTTCAGCAGCTGGATACCTACACCCGTAGCGAGATCGCTGGGCAGACTCTGGTTGGCAAACGTGCCACGCTGGATGGTCTGACCCTGCTGACCTACGAGCAGTGAGAGGGAATTCTCCACTTCACGGGTCTGACGGAGCAGATCGACTTTCTGGGCCTGAACACTATAGTAGGCAGCCTCAGCACTCTGAACAGCGGTAGAACGATAACCCACACGATTCTCGTGCATGAACTGCATCTTTTCCCAAGTTTCCTTCGTGAGCTGTTCCATATCGGTGACGATCTCCACCTGACGGTCGAGCATCAGCAAAGTATAATAGAGGTTCGCGATACCAGAGATAATGTTACACTTCACCACCGTCTGGTAGTCCTTTGTAGCGAGAAGCTGCATCTGTGCAGAGCGCTTCACACTGAGCAGGTTGCCAAAGAGATCGACATTCCAACTGGCAGAGATCGGCAACTGATAGGTCTGCGAGGCTTTAGCACCGTCGAACGAGGCGATTGTTCCCTGCGGAGCCAGTGTGAGTGAGGGCAGGAAGGCCAGACGGGCCACCGTCAGGGCTGCCTCCACCTGTTTCACGTTCAGGGCAGCATTCAGCAGATCAGGATTGTTGTCGAGTCCCTGCTGGATGAGGGCCTGCAACTGGGGATCGGTGAATACACTGCGCCAGGGCATGTTACCAAACGACTCCGTGTCCTGCACAGCGAGCGTATCCGTCAGGGAAACAGGATCGCGCACGATACCGTCGGCCTTCACCTCAGGACGGTCGTATTTGTTGTAGAGTCCGCAACTCGACAGCAGCAATGCTGCGGACATGAATATCATCAGTTTCTTCATATTACTTCTCCAATTCATAATCTTCTGGTTTCTTGTGAGCATACTGAGCCAACTCGGCTGCAACAGCCTCATTCTCCTCATCGTCGAACTTCAGCGGCGAGATCTTCTCCTGGATAGACTGGAAGATGACGAACAGCGTGGGAACAACGAAGAGCTGGAGGATCGTACCGATCAACATACCACCTACGGCAGCAGCACCCAGCGTCTGGTTTCCGTTCTTACCTACGCCCGAGGCGAACATCATCGGCAACAGACCGATGACCATGGCCAGAGAGGTCATCAGGATAGGACGCAGACGGGCACCGGCACCCAGGACGGCAGACCACGAGATGGCCATACCCGTCTGACGGCGCTCCAAGGCGAACTGCACAATCAGGATAGCGTTCTTCGCCAACAGACCGATCAACATGATCAGTGAAATCTGCATGTAGATATCGTTGGCGTGGCCGAAGATGTTGGTGAACAGGAAACAGCCAGCCAGTCCGAACGGTACAGAGAGAACTACCGACAGCGGCAGGATGTACGACTCGTACTGTGCCGACAGGATCAGGTAGATGAAGACAAAACACAGCAGGAAGATGATACCTGTGGTGTTAGAGGCCTTAGCCTCCTCACGGGTCAGACCTGAGAACTCGTAGGTATATCCCTGCGGCAGTGTGGTGGCTGCGATATCGCGGATGGCCTGGATGGCTTCACCGGTAGAGAAGCCGTTAGCCACCGTACCCGTCACGTTGATAGACGTAAACAGGTTGAAACGGTTGATGTTCGACGGACCATAGACGCGTTCCAGATTACAGAACTCCTTGATAGGCGCCATACCTGAAGGTGTACGCACATATATACTGTTTAAGGATTCCTCCGTCTGGCGAGTCTCAGGCAATCCCTGGATCATCACACGGTAGAGTTTACCGTAAGCGTTGAAGTTTGAAGCGTACAGACCGCCATAATATCCCTGCAACGTGGAGAGTATCGTAGAGGGCGAAACGCCACT
>JAFYPG010000026.1 GCA_017547605.1 Prevotella sp. | reverse complement strand
GAGCGAGGACTCAGTCAGAACCGTCCCCTCTGAGCTCTTCAGCCAGTGGTTTGTGGAATCTGTTTCGTCGATATGAATAATCTTAAAATCCATAATCCGTTTGCAAAGTTACAAAACTTTTTGTAATTTTGCAACATGATTGAGCAAGAACAACAAAAAAAAGACGAACGCTATATGCAGATGGCTCTTGATGAGGCCCGTATAGCGTATGAGGCAGGTGAGATTCCCATTGGTGCTGTTGTGGTGTGTAAAGACCGTGTCATCTCCCGTGCCCATAATCTGACGGAGACCCTCTGCGATGTGACGGCCCATGCGGAGATGCAGGCCATTACAGCTGCAGCCAATACGTTAGGAGGTAAATACTTGACGGACTGCACACTATATGTCACCGTGGAACCCTGTACGATGTGTGCTGGTGCCATTGGCTGGGCACAGATTCCCCGTATAGTCTATGGTGCGGCCGATGAGAAACGCGGCTATCACGAGTATGCCCCAAGGGCGATGCATCCCAAGGCTGTAGTCATCAATGGTGTACTTGAGGAAGAATGCCGTCAGTTGATGGTGGATTTCTTCAAGTCAAGGCGTTGATATCCCTTCTTGTCTGACCCATATGGAATCCAGGGCCATGAAGTTCTTCTTTTCGTCATAGATGCCCAAAGTGAATTTTGTGGAACGTGCCTCAGTAGTCTCGTTGGGCATTACGGTGATATGTTTGACATTCCCGCTCCATTCTTCTGTACGTGTTTTATCCTCGGCTTCCGCGATGAAGCACCAATTCAACTTGTAGTAGGCAATATATAACTTTCCCTTCTCCACATTTGTGGTGAAGGGCATGTTAATCTCTCCACCATCTGCATCCAACACATATTCATTGGAATCGAAGAAGGCATAATCATCCCGTTGTACGATCTCTATCATCTTGCTCTTCCCGTCTGAGGTAATGATCACCTGAGCCTTGCGTAACAGCTTCGTACAGTTCTGCTTCGTGGAGCGCACAGTGATAATGTTGCGACCTCCGTTTCCCGTCTCTGGTGACACCTCCAACCAATTATCCAAGGCTTTGGCCGTCCACTCCCCGCCAGCATTGAACATGATCTCTGTTCTCTGGTCAGCCACGGCGTGCAGAGTGTCTGCTTTCTCAGTGATCATATACACTCCGCCCACCTCGTCGGCGACGCATCCAATGAGGAGAGCGGCGATAAACACCATCATAGAAACCAGACTTCTTCGAATAGTTGTCAACATATCATGCACTAATGACTCGATGTAAAAAATCCGCAAGCAACTGTAGTTCAGCCTCTTGCGGATAATTTTTGGTGATCCGTTTGGGGCTCGAACCCAAGACCCCAACATTAAAAGTGTTGTGCTCTACCGACTGAGCTAACGGATCAACCTTATTGCTTGTTTTTGAAAGCGGGTGCAAAGGTACAATATTTTTTTGAATCTGCCAAATTTATTCGGAGGATTTTTCCTTGGGTGGCTCATTTTCGCCCTCTTTCGTCACGTATCGCTGGTAGTATGCGATGAGCAACGTGGTGGCAGGTAGGGCGATGATTAGTCCGATAAATCCCAACAGGGCTCCCCATACGGAGAGGCTCAGCAACAGGATGGCGGGGTTCAGCCCCATGGCTTTGCCCATCACCTTGGGGGTCACCACCATATCACAAATCAATTGGACAATGATGAATACGGCGAGTGCCATAGCGAGGATGATCCAGAAGTTCTGACCTGTGTCAGCCGACTTCAGCAGGGCCAGCAGCACGGTAGGAATCAGGGCGAAGGTGTGCAGGTAGGGCACGAGGTCCATAATGCCAATCATGATGCCAAGGCCAATGGCCATGGGGAAGTCGATGATGGTAAATCCGATGCAGAAGAGCACACCCATGATTAGCGCCACCAGTCCCTGACCGCGCACGTAGTTGTTCAATTCGCGCTCCACGTCACCCATCAGTTCCTCCCAGAACGGACGCACCTTTTTAGGGAATATCTTGATCCAGTTGTCCGTCAGATACTCATAGTCGAGTAGGATGAAGAACATATATAATAAGGTGATAAATGAGGCGATGATACTCACAATTACGCTGTAGGTCTGCCCCACGAAGCTGAAGATGCCTGGCATTACGGTCTTAATGCCGTCAGTGAAGGTGTCGCTGCGGAAGAAACTGCCTATCTCCTCCTGATTCTCAAGCCACCATTGGGTGATGGCGGTGGGGATGCTCTTGATGTGGGCCGTCTTCTGGATATAATCGGTGGCCAACTGCCCCAACTTCTCGAATTGTTCGATCATTGGTGGGATGATGAGATACACAATGCCGCTGATTATGGCAATCACCACAATGAGTGTCAGGATGATGCTCAGTGCCCTGGGCAGGTGCATATGCCGCTCCACGAATTTTACGATCGGGTAGAGCAGATAGGCGAAGAACCAAGCGATGAAGAAAGGCAGAAGCACGCTACTGAGGTAATTCACGAGCAGGAGGATGCCAAGCACAAGCAGTCCGATGCCAATCCATCTGACTAATCGGTCAAAGGTAATGGTTTCTCTTGTCATATTTTCCGTTATTTGGCGACAAAATTACCAAATCCTTTTAAAAATTGCAAAGATTTCACCGCTTTTTTTGTGTATTCTGATTATTTACGTTAAATTTGTCGCCGAAATGGGCATATTGTATATTGTTCCAACCCCAGTAGGCAATATGGAAGATATGACCTTCCGTGCCGTCCGTATCCTGAAGGAAGTGGATCTCATACTGGCGGAAGATACCCGGACATCGGGCATCCTACTGAAGCATTTCGAGATCAAGAACTCCCTAATGTCGCACCATAAATTCAACGAACACGGCACGTCGGCTGGCATCGTCAGTCGTCTGTTGGCAGGCGAGAATGTTGCGCTGATCAGTGATGCGGGCACGCCGGGCATCAGCGATCCGGGCTTCTTTCTGGTGCGCGAGGCCGTGAGGGCTGGGGTAGAGGTGCAGTGTCTGCCTGGGGCAACGGCCTTCGTGCCAGCGCTGGTGTCGAGTGGCTTGCCCTGTGACCGTTTCTCCTTTGAGGGCTTCCTGCCGCAGAAGAAGGGGCGTCAGACGAAAATAGAGTCGCTGAAGGACGAGGAGCGTACGATGATCTTCTATGAGTCGCCTTATCGACTGGTGAAGACGCTGGAGCAGTTTTCCGAGACCTATGGTGGCGACCGTCAGGTGAGCGTCTGCCGAGAGATCTCGAAAGTCCATGAGGAGAGTGTCCGTGGTACGCTCGGCGAGGTGATCACCCATTTTAAGGAGAAAGAGCCAAAGGGTGAGATTGTCATCATCCTGGCCGGGAGGGGGAAAGAAGTGAAAAGTGAAGAGATAAAGATGAATAATTAAAAAAACATTGAATTATGAAAAAACTAATTTTCTTTGCTGCCTGCGCAATGGCAGTTGCAAGTTGTAACAATGATGCTGTGAAGAAAGCCGAACTGGCCGCCACACAGCAGCGTGACTCTCTTGAACAGATTATTGCCCAGAAGGACAATGAGATCAACGACATGATGACTACCCTGAGTGATATCGAGGAAGGCTTCCGCGAGATCACCGAGGCCCAGAACCGCGTGACGCTCGCCAAACAGGGCGAGGGTACGAACACCCGTCAGCGCATCACAGAGAACATGCAGTTCATCCAGTCTGCCATGAAGCAGAACAAGGAACTTATCAACAAACTGAAGCAGCAGGTACGTGAGGGCACTGTGAAGGGTGACCAGTTGAAGAAGATCATCGACAACCTGACCCAGCAGATGGAAACCAAGGACAAACAGATCCAAGCACTCCGCGAGGAACTCGACAAGAAGGATATCCATATTGCCGAACTCGACGAGGAAGTGGCTAACCTGAATACGAACGTCAGTTCGCTGAAGGAAGAGAACACCCAGAAGAGTGAAACCATCTCCACGCAGGATAAGGCCTTGCATACCGCATGGTTCGTCTTCGGTACGAAGAAGGAACTGAAAGAGCAGAAGATCCTTGACGATGGTGAGGTGCTGCGCTCCAATTTCAATAAGGAGTACTTCACGAAGATCGATATCCGCATTGATAAGGAGATCAAACTCTATAGCAAGTCGGCCGATATCCTGACAAGCCATCCCGCCAGTTCATACACACTGCAGCGCGATGCCAACAAACAGTACGTGCTCCGCATCACTGACCCGCAGGCATTCTGGTCAACGAGCAAGTATCTGGTCGTCCAGGTGAAATAAGATAAGTGAAATCCATTATAAAGCCCTGCTGATCTCAGCAGGGCTTTAGTTTCAGCCGAGGTGTAATCGGTTGATATTCATTGAGTTCGGCTGAAAGGTGAAAATAGGTAGGGTGGGGCTCTTCTGGATAGGTCAGTATTGATTAAATTCTCGAGAGAATTTAACCGTAAAGCACTGCTTTTTGGATAATAAGCAGTACTTATTGCTGCTAAAGTGGCTCCAGTTTTTTGTCCCAGGCCCTGGGACAAACCTAAAAAAGCGTGTGGCACAAACTCTTAGATACGCAATAATACAAAAGGTGCCTGGAAAAACGCCATAAAAGGACCTTTCAGCCGAAATGTCTGACAATCAGGCAATAAACGTCGGCTGAAAGGTAAAAAGAAATCTATTTAGAATAGTTATAGTCGGTATAGTCGTGGGGACTGGGTTGGCTAATTTGGGCTAACAAAAGACATCCTACAAAATGACTTTCATTCCATTTTGGATGTAAATGCCTTTTCGCAAAACACTTCGGTTTTTGCCAACATATCTGCCATTGAGGTCGTATATACAATCTGACGACAGCTGCTTATTGACCGTCACGTCCTTGATGGCCACCGGGCCGTTGTATTCCTTCAGGTATCTGGGCTCTGTCGAGAGTGTCAGTTTGCCATCCTCGGCTACATTCAGTTCATAGCAGATGGGGCCTCCATCACATCTCACAGGCTGATAGTTCTTCTCCAGTATGGACTTAGTAGCCATATAGAGCAGATAGTCGCCTGCGGGGATACCCTTCAGAAATACCGTATTCGTATCTATCAGGCCTCTGTAAGTCGGGTAAATAGTACTTGAGGAACTGAGACGAGTAGCGTATCCTGCTGACTTGTCACCATTTCTGGGCTGAGCATACACGACGACATCGCCCACGAAGTACAGGAAGTGGAAATTAAAAATACCAGCATGCGCCACCGTGAGCATCTTGCCGTTCAGCGACATCGTATAGGGCGCATCGTAGGCATACCATAGCGAGTAGTATTCCTCGTCGGGATCGGGAGCATCCTGGCATTTAAAGTCAAACACCATACCCTGACCACTGACATAGGCATCACCATCGGGGTTCAGAAGATCAATGCTATAGAAACCATCCTGTTCACCATCCCATCCCCAATTGACATGTATCAGGCCTTCACTGTCGATACCGTCGAGCACGAAGGCATGGCCACCACTGCCAGAAACGCCTACATAGAGCAGGGGCTGCTGAGCCTCCAGTCGCGAATAGACCATCTCCAACCACTCTGTCTGGTCAAAGAAGTCACGTTCGTAGGCCTTTAGGGCGAGTGAGTCGTAACTGAAATTATAGGCAAATCCGTGAGCGGCTATGATTTCCGAAGCAGCACTGCCCGATGTGCCATAGTTCATGTTAGTAGCCAGACCTGCGTCTTTCATCAGGAGAGCCACGGCCTGCTTCTGCTCGTCGGTCGCTGAGGCGCCCTTGTAATTGTCCAGCATCTGGTCCCACTGGTACTCACCCTTGATCTGTTCCGTCACCCGGGTGGAGTTTTCCGTGGTCGTGTAGTAGCCCTTGCCCTTTCCTTTTGCAGGATAGTTGTAATACTTCATCACCTGAGCCATGGCAGTGGCCACACAACCTGTAGGCGTGTGCTTGCCACTCAGTTCCGGCGTCAGGAGGTTATAAGGACTACCCTGTCCCCATTGCGTCTTGACAAACGGGGCCACCTCGGTGAAGTCAGCACGCGTGGCAGCGCGACTCACCATGCCCTTCTCCAAATTCTCAGAGACGGCTTCCAGCCACCATTTCATGCCACAAGGCAGATGGTCGTCACGATAGGGACTGTCGGAATAGCCGAGGACAGGTGCACAGTCGTCGTTACGGCTGATAATCACAAAGCCCTGTGTGTCGTTGCCATAAACACAATACTGTTTCTCGTCAGCCAGTTTGGTGATATCCTGCGCCGACCTGGTCAGCGCCCCTTTTGCCAGTAACTGCGACTGAGCAATAGCGAGCATCTCTCGCTCGGTGCGTTCACCGGCGAGAGATGTGCTAATTCCTGCAAGCAGGAAGAGGGAGGATATCATTAATATCCTGAGTCTTATCATTTTACTGATGCTCCATTGTCAGGTAGAAGAGACCGAAGACACCAGCACTACATTCAGCGGCCATAATGGAACTCTCCATCTTACCGCCAAGGGCCGTGAACTGGAATTTCACGTCAGAAGAATACTCTTCCATATCATCGGTAACACCATGAATCCATACATCGCCATAGTTTGCGTCAACATAGATCAACTGCATGTTGGGAACAGTGATGATGCCAGACTCTTCGTCATACTGCCCTTGAACGGTCATCTTGCCACCCCAAATGTTCGTGATGTTCACGATAGTAGGATCAGCCTCATCGAAAGTGATCTCCACTGGGTACTGACCAGCAGCCTCACCCGTCTCAGCATCCCACTCTGTAGCGAGATAGATACCGTCGAGCGGGAAGATTGGAGCCTTCGGTGTGGTCACTGACTGAGGCTCAGTCACAATCGTACCAGCGGTGCGGGTAACGGCATAAGCACGTACATAATAGGTTGTCTGCTCAGCCAATCCTGCCACGTTGATGCTGTAAGAAGCCTCAACCGTGTCGTTGGGAACCGACGTAATGCCTGATGCGAAGTCAGCGCTTGAACAGATCTGAATACCCTCCTCGATCACTTGAGCCTCTGAACCGACAGTAGCAGCGGCGGTAATCGTCTGGAAGTCAACAGCAGATACACTGCCCAAAGCGACAGTAGCAGAAGAAGCCTTCTCATACTTGGCATCGATAGTTGCCTTGTCATCCATGGTGCTGTCGCAACTCGTCAGCGCGAATGCAACTGCCAGACACGGAATCATCCATTTAAATATATTCTTCATATTTCTAAATCTCCTATACATTAATTAATTACGGGTTCTGCTCGCTATCTTGGATATGAGAGTTCTCCTGCATCTCACCCTGCGGGATCTGATAGGTCCAGCGCTTGTCGAAAGCGGGGATGGTATGCAGATAACCGGCCAGGTGGTTGCTGCCCTCATAGTTACGGTCGATACCCAGGTTGTTACGCTTCAGGTCGAAATAAGCAAATCCCTCGCCCCAGAGTTCGATACGGCGCTGCAGCAGGATATCGTCAAGAGTAACAGACGACTTGCTCCAACTGGGCTGGCGGTTAGACATTAACTCACCAAGCACGATGGCAGCCTCGGCACCCTTACCCTGACGTACCAGAGCCTCAGCCTCGATGAGCACCATCTCAGCAGCACGCATAAAGATGTAGTGCATGCACCAGTCGCCAGTGTTGCCGAATTTCAGGTTAGCGTAAGGCAACTGAGCACCAGGCATATCCTGTGTGGGATCACCTTCTGCATCATTGAACAGGCTCTTTCGATAGTCGTCATCAGCAATCTGGCTATACAGGCGGGCATCGATCAACTTGGGAGAGTAACCGAGACCAGCATAACCAGGAGTCAAGTTGGAGATGTGAGAGAAATAAGAAGCATAGGTTGTCTCCGTCTCAGGCGTGTGGATGAAGCCCCACATCACATCGTTAGTAGAGAGAGACATGAAACCGTCGTGCAGCTCGGCATTGCCACGCTGAGTATAACCCTGACGAGCAGCATTCGCAGCACTGGCAGCCTTGTCCCACTGCTGAGTCAGCAGATAATAACGGGCCAGCAGACCCTGAGCCACACTGAGGTCAACATAGTTCTTGGTAGGACGCTTATAGCCTGACTCCGTCAGATTCTGCACGGCAGCCGTCAGGTCTTTCTCGGCCTGATCCAGCACAGCGCCTACGGTGTTACGGCCCTTCAGTCCATCGAGTTCGTCGAGGGTATATCCGTCAGCCGTTGTCAGCAGGATGGGCACACCAGGAGCCTCGCGGTTGATCGTACCATCTTGGTTCATATAGGTCTGGTAGATCTGGGGCAGATAGGTATAGGCCATACCGCGGATGGCGAGAGCCTGTCCGAGCAGGCCCTTCTCATCGGCAGTCTGACCGCCCTCGGGATAAAGGCCGATGATCTCATTAGCCTTGGCAATATCCGTATAGAACAACTCCCAGTCCTGTTTTGTACGACGGTAGTTATACTCGCGGTTGTCAAAATCATAGTCATAGCCAAACCAGTGGAAGGCGGCAATGGCAATGTCCTCGCTCATCATCTCCTTGGCAAGCAGCACGGACATTAGTCCGAAAGTGTCGTGGTTAGTTGTATACTCCACCTGCCAGGACCACATACCATTGAGGAACACATCCGGATTACGTCCGGCAGCCTCACCCGCGCTCTCTGCGTCGAGATGGCGTGTGTATTCTGTATCAAGATAGTCGCTTCCGCACGAGCCAAGTGCTAGTGCCAGCAGACCCATTGACATATATTTTAATATTTTCATATTGCGTCTTATTTAAAATTTTTTTGATTAGAATTGCACGTTGAGACCAACTGAGTAAGAGCTAAGAGCTGAGTAGCTGGAATACTGGTTGAATCCGTTGAAACTGTAACGCGGGTCGAAGCCCTTGCGAACTGACTTCAGCCAGATGTTGTCACCTGTCAGATAGATACGTACGTTAGAGATACCGGCAGGAGTAATCCACTTCTTGGGCAGGGTGTAACCAAGCGTCACATTGCGGAGGCTGAAGTAGTTGCCCTTCACTAGGAAGTAGTCTGAACTTGCGTCGATACCGGCATTCTGGTTACCGAAGTTCAGAGCGGGGATGTCTGTGTCGGTATGGGCAGGTGTCCAGCGGTTGAACATATCCTTGTGGAAGTTCTGACCATTGTCACCAGCATTCATCAGGTTGGCATAGTTGCTATCCAGAACCCAACCACCGAGTTGGAAGGCTGTAGCGACACTCAGGTCGAAGCCGTAAGCGGTAAGCGTAGTAGAGAAGCCACCAGTCAGGTCAGGGATAGCGCTTTTGCCAGTTTGACGAAGAGTAGCCTCAGAGGTCTTGTTCACAATCTCTACGCTCTCAATAATCTCGTTGCCGTTAGCATCGCGAACCACCTTACCGTTCTCGTCGGTCTTATAGGTATAGTGATTGTACTGGGGCAGACCGTTAGTCGGGTCAACGCCTACGTACTCATAGCGGTACCAGTCGTAGAGGGTGCCACCGAGCTGACGCCAATAGCGGCCAGCCTGATAACCGTTGGGGAACTCAGAGGCGGGCTTGGAATCGGGCAACTTTGTCAACTCGTTTTTGTAGTGCGTCAGGTTCAGAGAGGCGTTCCAGACGATATCCTTTGTCTTGATGATGTCACCGCTGATCTCAATCTCGATACCAGTGTTCTTCATGTTCATCTCGTTCTTCCAGATATAACTGGGGTTACCCTCTGAAGCGGCGAGCGGGCTCTGATAGAGCATGTCGCGGGTCTCCTTGATGAAGAAATCGAAACCGATGCTCAGGCGGTTCCAAAATGACGCCTCGAAACCGGCGTTGAAGTTGCGGCTCTTCTCCCAAGTTAGGTCGGGATTACCACGCAGCCATTTGCTGAAAGCGGCAGCACCATCCACGCGGTTCACCTCATAGAGGTCGCTATATACATGAATGATGTCATCACCGTTATCATCGAGCAGGTGGTCGTTACCCTGAGTACCGTAGCTCACTTTCAGTTTCAGGTTGTTCAGCCAGTTCACATTCTTCAGGAAGGCCTCTTCCTTCAGGCGCCATGAACCACCAATAGCCCAGAACGTACCCCAGCGGTTATCCTTGTGGAAGCGTGAACTACCATCGCGACGGATACTGGCAGTGAAGTAGTACTTGTCGGCATAATTGTACTCACCTTTTGCGAAGTAACCCTCAAGGGCGTACTCAGTGGTATATGAGTTCAGGTTCTGATACTGGGCAGCATTGTTGAACTCGGGGTTTTTCACGTCAGAGAACTGTGTCATATGACCGTACATATACTTGTAGTGGTCGTTCTTATTCTCATGACCGAGCAGGACGTGCACGTTGTGCAAGCCACCGAAGGTGTGGTTCCAGTCAAGCAGTTCATTCACGTTCAATGCACCATTGCGCGACCACTCCTTCTCACCACGTCCGTTGACGTTCTTGGCATCACCGCCAATAGGTGTTGCAAATTCAGTATAGTAGGTATTGAATACGTCGTAAGCCACGTTAGCCGTGAACTTGAAATCGTTCAAGAATGTCCACTCAAAATAACCACGCGAACTCACATTGTCGCGCTCGGTCTGGCGGATGCTGGCCTCTGCGGCAGCCAACGGGTTTTGCTCAGAAGCGTAGGGACGAATATATTCCGTACCCCAGTCATACTGGCGATTGCCTTGGGCATCGAGCCAAAGGCTACCATCCTGCTGATACAGATAGACTGGATAGATTGGAGCGATGTTCTGAGTGAACATAAAGATGTTCGAGTAGTTAGACTCCTCACGACCGAAGGTCTTATAATCAGTATGTGCATATGCGATGTTACCACCTACACGGATGTTCTTACCGATGGTCTGGTCAACCTTCACACGGCCATTGTAACGCTCGAAGCCAGAACCAGCCATATAACCCTCATCCTTCAGATAACCCAGAGAGGCGAAAGCCTTGGTAGTCTCAGAACCTCCCGAGAAGTTCAAACCATATTCTTGGCGACTGCCGTTATTGAAGGGATCCTTTGTCCAATCGTCGCTCCATTTTTTCGTCTTGGCATTGGGATTCAGTTTACCTGTTAGCGGATTGATCAACTCGTTGTCGGCCACGTCCTTGAATACGTTGTACCTCAGGTTGCCGTCGATCAGGTGCTCGGCAGCATATTGGCTGGCACCTGCCCAACCCATCTGTTCAACGAGACTGTTGCGATAAGCCTCATACATCATCTCATAATACTCACCTGCGTCGGTGATAATATCGTAGTTACCTACACCACGGGTGTTGAAGCCGTAGCGGGCATCGAGGTTGATGTTCACCTTACCAGTCTTACCGGTTTTGGTTGTAATCATGATTACACCGTTAGAACCACGTGCACCGTACATAGAGTTGGCAGCAGCATCCTTCAGGATTGTCATTGTTTCTATATCCTGAGTAGGAATAGAGTTGAGCGATCCTTCGTATGGCACACCATCAACTACGATCAACGGCTCCTGAGAAGCGCTGATAGATCCGATACCACGGATACGGATCTTAGCTGCAGAACCAGGAGTACCTGATGCAGAAGCGATCTGCACACCAGCAACCGAGCCCTCTAGGGCCTTACCGAGGTTAGAAACCTGCAGTTTCTCCAGATTCTCACCCTTTACCGTAGCGGCAGAACCTGTGAACGAGGATTTCTTCTGTGTACCATAAGCCACCACGATCACCTCGTCAAGGGCGGCAGCGTCGCTCTTCAGGAACACGCGCATACCGTTCTTAGCCTGAACTGTCTTGCTCTCGTAACCGAGATACGACACCGTGATCATCTTCTTACCCTCTGGAATAGTCAGCGAGAAGCGACCATTTACGTCAGTCAACATACCAGTACTTGTACCGTCAATCTTGACAGCGGCGCCGATGATGGGCTGACCGTCGTCCTGTGAGAGCACTGTACCGGCAACTTTGGTTTGTGCAAGTGCTGATCCTACGCAAAGGAACAGACATGCAAAAAACATCGTTAGTCTTTTTTTCATAAATCTCTCTCTT
>JAFYPG010000264.1 GCA_017547605.1 Prevotella sp. | reverse complement strand
TCATGCAATAGACTCCCAAGATGATGAAGGGGATGGAGAGGATCTGGCCCATGTCGAGGGGGAGGGAGGCCTCGAAGGCTTCCTGGACTTCCTTGGTGTATTCGATGAAGAAGCGGAAGGTGAAGATATAAGCCAGGCAGAAACCGAAGTACCAGCCTGTGCCGATCTTCTCAGGCATCTTCTTATGCAGATACCACATCAGACCAAAGAGAATGGCGTAGGCGATGGCCTCGTAGAGCTGTCCTGGGTGGCGAGGCATCATATCTACGCGCTCGAAGATAAAAGCCCAGGGTACGTCTGTGATCTTGCCGATAATCTCAGAGTTCATGAGATTGCCCAGACGGATGAAACAAGCCGTCGTACCCGTGGCGATGGCGATATTGTCGAGTACCGTCCAGATGCTCAGTTTGGTATGCTTTACATAGAGCCAGAGGGCAATCATCAAGCCTAACGTGCCACCATGTGAGGCAAGCCCAGCATAGCCAGTCAGGAAGAATCCGAATGTCTCGCCAAGCCAACTGCCGTCGTTGCCGAAATGGATGGGTAGCAGCATTTCCACAAAGCCCTGCCATGAGGTCAAGAAATAGTCTGGCTGGTAGAAGAGACAATGCCCCAGACGGGCACCGATCAGGATGCCAAAGAAACAGTAGAAAATCAGTGGATCGAAGAGTTCGTCCTTGATCTTCTGCTCTTTATAGAGCCGTCTCACCACGAAGTAGGCCACTATGATGCCGATAATCCACATCAGCCCATACCAGCGCACAGCGATAGGACCAAGGCGGAAAGCCTCTATATCCGGCTGCCAGACGATATAATTGAGCAGGTTTATCATATTACACATTGAATCTGAAGTGCATGATATCACCATCCTGAACCACGTATTCCTTACCCTCTACGGCGAGCTTACCAGCCTCGCGGACGGCGGCCTCAGAACCATACTGGATATAGTCGTCGTACTTGATCACCTCAGCACGGATAAAGCCCTTCTCGAAGTCGGTGTGGATGACACCAGCACACTGAGGCGCCTTCCAACCTTTCTTATACGTCCAGGC
This sequence comes from Prevotella sp., assembly GCA_017547605.1. GTDB lineage: Bacteria > Bacteroidota > Bacteroidia > Bacteroidales > Bacteroidaceae > Prevotella. The sequence goes on along the minus strand of JAFYPG010000264.1, from coordinate 3,898 downwards.
CTTCACCTCCATCTCACCAGCGGTGATAAAGGTCTCGAGGTTCAGCAGGGCATAGGCCTTCTTGATCAGACGGTTCACACCACTCTCCTCAAGGCCCAGTTCTTCGAGGAACATCTGCTTGTCCTCGTAGGATTCGAGCTCTGCGATATCCTCCTCTGTCTTGGCAGCGATGACCATCATCTCGGCCCCTTCCTCCTTGGCCAACTCCCCTACCCTTTTCGTGAAGTCGTTGCCGTCTTTAGCATCAGCCTCGCCCACGTTGCAGACATAGAGCACAGGCTTAGAGGTGAGCAGGAAGAGATTACGGGCGCAGTCCTGTTCGTCCTTACTCTCGAACTCCACGACACGGGCGTTCTTACCCTGATCCAAGGCCTCCTTATATGCCCTCAAGACTCCCACTTCGAGTTTTGCATCCTTATTGCCAGCGGCAGCGGCCTTCTCTGTCTTGGCCAGACGTCCCTCGATGGTCTCGAGGTCTTTCAGTTGCAGTTCTGTATCGATAATCTCCTTGTCGCGGATGGGATCAATCGTACCATCCACATGGGTGATATTCTCGTCCTCGAAACAACGGAGCACATGGATAATCGCATCCGTCTCACGGATATTCCCCAGGAACTTATTGCCCAGACCCTCACCCTTCGAGGCACCCTTCACCAGACCAGCGATATCCACGATCTCACAGGTGGCAGGTACGATACGACCAGGGTGCACTAGTTCTGCGAGTTTCGTCAGTCGCTCGTCAGGAACTGTGATCACACCCACGTTGGGCTCAATCGTACAAAAGGGGAAGTTGGCTGCCTGTGCCTTGGCGCTCGACAGACAGTTGAACAAGGTGGACTTACCCACGTTGGGGAGTCCTACTATACCACATTTTAATGCCATTTTCTTCTATAAACGTTTATAATTCGGGTGCAAAGGTACGATTAAGTGCGCAAATAACAAAATTTTTGCACACTTTATAATGACTGTTCCAAGAATAATGCCTAACTTTGCAGCCGAAATTTAAATAACATAGCTGAATGAATCAATTTTTTAAAAGTCTTATTTGCACTGCGGCCTTTGTTGGTCTTGTTTCCAGCACCGCCAGTGCACAGTTATCATCTAATCCAGACAAGTTCTTAGGCAACATCACAACAGGATGGCCAGGCGACATGGATACAAGCGGCTTTATCTTCTCTGAATACTGGAACCAGGTGACCCACGAGAATGCGACGAAGTGGGGATGCGTGGAAGGTACTCGAGGTAAGTACGACTGGAGAGCGGCGGACAAGGCCTATAATTATGCCCAAGAGCATGGCTTTCCCTTTAAGTTTCACACCCTTGTATGGGGTTCGCAATTCCCTGACTGGATCAAAACACTGTCAGTCGAGGAACGTTATGAGGCGATTGTGAAATGGATGGATGCCGCCAAGGAACATTATCCTGATCTCCCCATGATCGATGTGGTCAACGAGGCCATCGATGGGCATCAGCCAGAAACTCCGTATATCAAGGAAGCCCTCGGTGGCGGTGGTAAGACGGGTTACGACTGGATCATCAAGGCCTTCGAGATGGCGCACGAGCGCTGGCCGGATGCCATCCTGATCTATAATGACTTCAACACCTTCCAGTGGAATACGGACCAGTTTATCGACCTTGTCAAGACGGTTCGCGATGCAGGTGCTCCGATTGATGCCTACGGTTGTCAGTCGCACGATCTGACGGACTGTAGTCTGGACAATTTCAAGAAGGCGATGCAGAAGATCCAAGACGCCCTGCAGATGCCGATGTATATCACGGAGTATGATATCGGTACGGCTGATGATGATAAGCAGTTGAAGAAATATAAGGAGCAGATTCCCCTGATGTGGGAGGCTGACTACTGTGCTGGTGTTACCCTCTGGGGATGGATCTACGGTAAGACGTGGGTGACGGATGGTAACTCTGGTCTCATCAAGAACAAAGTGGAGCGTCCTGCCTTGACATGGTTGCGCGAGTATATGCAGACGGATGAAGCCAAAAAGGCCACGAGTCCGTTCCCTGGTATGAAGAAAGAGGCCTCTGTGTATGTGAAGTCAGAAAACCTCTCCGTCGAGAAGGGTACGGCAGTGCCTATCTCAATAGATGCCAGCCTGAAGACCAAGAGCATCAAATATGTGAAGGTTTTTGTCAATGAAGAGGAGATCTGTGAGTTGAAGAAAGCCCCCTATACGGCAGAATACACTCCAACAGAAGAGGGCCAGTATGATATCAAGGTCGTTGTGAAGACTACTGATGGTACCAAGTATGAGCGCCATTCAGGCTTTAAGGTTAATCCACCCCGTGCTCCTTATAATGGTGTGAAGGAGATCCCTGGTGTCATCGAGGCAGAGGACTTTGACTCTGGTGTCGAAGGCGTTTCGTTCCACGACTCTGACAATACGAGGGAAGGCGACTATACGAACTATCGCACAGATACTGGTGGTGTGGATTTCGTGAAGGGTAATGGCGGGTGCGTCATTGGCTATACGGCAGCAGGTGAATGGCTTGAATATACCATTAACGTGAAGGAGGCTGGAGACTATGTTTATGAGGCTACTGTCTCTTCTGGCTCATCAGGCTCTGGTTTTAACATCGGACTTGTCAAGGAGGATGGATCAGTCACCACCCTTGCTACGGTGAATGTGCCCCAGACAGGCGATAACGACTGGAGCAAGTATGAGGTGGTAACGGGTGAACTCAAAGCTCCTTTAGAGGAGGGTACACAGGTGCTCCGTATCACGATCAATGCACCGTACGTCAACCTCGATAAGATCGAACTGAAGTTGGCTGGAACAGGGATTCACTCTGTGAAAGACGATGCTTCTGTGGGCCAGAATACCTATAATCTCTATGGTATGAAGGTCGATAGGAACTACAAGGGAATCATGATTAAGAACGGTATAAAAATCATCAACAAATGAAGAAGTATTTTATAACAATGGTCGTGCTGTTGGCCTCTGTAATGGGTGCCAGTGCACAGGTTTCTAGTTCGCAGGATCAGGTTCCGGAGGGTCTGCCCATGGAGTTTGCCCTGCAGTTGAAAGTGACGTTGGGTGAGGCCTTTACCTGTGGGGAGACACAGCATGGCCGTCGTACGGTGATCCCCATCACTGGGGGTACGTTCGAAGGTCCTAACATCAAGGGAACGATTATCAATGGTGGTGCCGATTACCAGATCGCCAATACCGCCATCAATCGTACGGAACTGGAGGCCATCTACTGCATCAAGACGGACGATGGCGTGTATATCCACGTGCGTAACCGTGGTATTATCTGCAGCGATAAGGATGCCAACGGCAACCCCTCGTTCTACTTCCGTGCGGCTCCTCAGTTTGAGGCCCCAGCCGACAGCAAATACGCGTGGCTGAACAACAGTCTCTTCCTCTGTGCCCCCAGTTTCTCTGAGGGTTTCAAAGGCATCGTGCTGAACGTCTGGCGCGTGAAATAAGGCCTAATGGGCTTCGAGCCAGTTGGCACCGAAGCCTGAGTCAGCCACGAGGGGAACGGCCAGTGTGATGGCGCGCTGCATCTCCTCAATGACAATCTTCTCGACGAGCTCTTTTTCTTCCGGAACGACGGAGAAATTGAGTTCGTCGTGTACTTGTAGGATCATCTTGCTCTTGATACCCTCAGCCTTGAAACGCTGGAAGATGCGGATCATCGCCACCTTGATGATGTCAGCCGCCGTACCCTGGATGGGGGCGTTGATGGCGTTACGCTCTGCGAAACCACGTACGGTGGCATTATGCGAGTTGATATCTGGCAGATAACGGCGACGGCCGAATAGGGTAGTGACGTAACCTTTCTCACGGGCCACTTGTTTAGATTTTTCCATATAGTCGTGTACCTGTGGGAAGGTGGCGAAGTAGCCGTCTATCAGCATCTTGGCCTCGTCACG
>JAFYPG010000263.1 GCA_017547605.1 Prevotella sp. | reverse complement strand
CTTGGGCAAATTTTCTGGCTCGCTCATCCAACAGAAGAACCATCTCTGGTGTAGCTCCCTTCTGAGGCGCAAACACATGGGCCGCTCCATTTCCACCACAGAGTGGGTTCTTGACATCTGAGGCTATTGTGAAGTGGATGTCCTTTAACTCATTGATGTCGTCCCATTCACCATGACGGGCGAAGGTGTCAATGAGTGCCCGAAGCATTCCGATGCCAGCATCACTGGTGGCACTCCCACCAAGTCCTACGATGATTTGTTTTGCTCCCTTACGGACGGCATCTGCCACCAACTGTCCTGTACCATAGCTGGTGGCCACCATGGGATTCCGCTCTTCCTTAGTAAGTAGCGTCAATCCACTGGCTTGGGCGATTTCTATCACGGCCGTTTCATCCTTCAGCAAGTATTTCGCAAGGATAGATCGCATCAAAGGGTCTCTGACGGAGATTTCTATCAGACTACCACCGATGGCCGAGTAAAAAGCCTCCATAAAACCCTCACCGCCATCACTGACAGGCACTTGCACAATCTCAGCATCAGGAAACACGTTCCTGATACCTTCTGCTGCTGCCTGATTCGCCTCTTTGGAGGTCAGACATCCCTTGAATGAATCTATCGCTACGACGACCTTCATTATCTCATTTACTCCTGACGGGTGATGCTGTCGATGCGGAGTTTCAGGAGACCGGCGGGAACGCGCACTTCCACGACGTCGCCTACTTTCTTGTTCAACAGCGCCTGGGCGATGGGTGACTTGATGGAGATCTTTCCCTCACGGAGGTTGGCTTCATGAGGACTGGCAATGGTGTACGCCATCTGGTTGTTGTTAGCCAGATTGGTCATTTCTACCTTACAGAGCAGTCCGATGCTGTCTGTCCCGAGGTGGGAGGTGTCGATGACACGCGCATTCTCCAGTACTCTTTGCTTAAAACGGATACGACTGAGTAAACGGGCTTGTTCGCGTTTGGCGGCATGATATTCAAAGTTCTCGCTGAGATCCCCTTTGTCGCGAGCCTCGGCGATAGCCTCTCTGACCTGAGGCAGTTCTACATTCTCCAACTGACGGAGTTCAGCCACGAGTTTGTCGTAGCCTTCTTGAGACATATATTCCATAGCGTTACATCTTATTATTATCTATGTTATAGTTAGTGAACGATGATGATCCGGCCATTGCGGATATAGAGTCCGTGCTTTGTGGGCTGACTGTTGAGGCGCTGCCCTTGAAGCGTGTACCAAGAGTCGTCTTTGGCGACAGGTGCCAGAACATCCCGGATGCCTGCTGGCTCTCCATACATCGTGATGGTAAGTTGACGGTCATCCACCACATTGTCAGATTCGTCTTCCGAGGGATAATCCCCCAACATGCTCTTGATTGACAAACAGACTTCCGTGATCTTGCTGATATCCCCTTCGAAGAATGGAGCCATTGCCAGGATGTCCTCATAGAGTACTAAGGCTTCTTCTGTAGCAGGATTAGCGGGTTCGTTGCCTTCTGCATGGATGATGAAAGCATCGGCCACAGACTGGGACATGATCTCAGTGACCTGTTCATTGACTTGGTTGTCTTTGAGCCAGTTGTTAGCCCATCTGAGAAAGGCCTCTTCGAGTCGTCCCTTGGCATAGTTGGGGAAGTCGTCGTAACCTTCGAGTGCCGTGATGGATTCTGTCAATATTTTTAGTTGTTTAAACTGGTCGTCAAAGATCAGTTTCCTGTAGTCGCAAGAATAGGAGATGGGCGAGCCCGTACAGAGGTCGTAGATCTCTTGTCCTGTACTGTCAATGAACCGTGTGTTGTCGGAGATATGGTAATGGCCTGTGAACACCACTTTTACACCAGCGTTCATCAGACTGTCTCTCAGGATTTCGTGGTTGTCGATCACAGAGTTAATCATGAAGGATTCCTGTCCGTAGAAATGCGGGATCAATGAGTGGTGGGCCATGGCGATGACTTGGTTACCCTTGTTGCGAGCCTCTGCTGCTTTCTGACAGCACCAACTGATAGTCGTCTTTTTGGCGTGTGCTATGTTGCCTGTGTCGATGCCAATAAGCGTGAGACCAGGAAAGAGTTCGGTAGCGTAGGAGAGGGAGGCGTCATGAACCTCGCAGTCGCCCCCATAGCCGAAGTCCTTGTAGGCTTCCCGGAATTGTGCGTAGGTATAGCTTTCTACAGGGGTATAGGTGTTGTTGGCATACTTCCGGGCTTCCTCTATCAGGCCGTAGTCGTGATTGCCGGGGATGACGAAGACGGGGATGCCGGCTGCTTCTACTTTCCTCAGTCTCTCGAGAACGTATTCGTGGCTTGCTGTTTCACCGTCTTTGGTGAGGTCTCCGCATATCAGTAGGGCATCAGGGTGATCTGTGATGATTTGTTCGATTAATTGATTGAAAATAGGGATGCTTAGATCCTGCATGTTTCGATGTTCTCCCAAGTATTTCTGCCAGGCTGTGTTGTCGCTGCTGTCGAGAAGGGAAGGGCTCATAACATGGGTGTCGGCAAGAAGATAGATCGTCTTTTCTGCCTTGATCTGTATGGAGAGGCAGAGGAACAGGAGTAGTCCTGTGAGTTTGTGAAAGAGGTTGATGCGCATCTTCTTGATTGAAAAACAGGTTGCAAATATACCTAGTTTTTTGGAATATTCCTGAATTTGGCTAGTTTTTTTGTGATTTTTTCGCCTTTTTATCGATATTTCTTTGTACCTTTGTGCCGAATTTATGCCAACCCCATCCTTTCGGATGGCCTTTTTGGGTAGGCGCAGTTCTGTGATGTCGCTGAATGTCAGTGCAATATGGATACTGGTATAGATGAAAAGACCGAATGCTTCACCGTTTCTCAGGAGATGGTGTCCCCCTTCTTTGGCCTCGATAAAAGTGAATGATGCAGGAAAACGATGAGTTACACTGGTTCCCGATGAGGGTTACCTATTCGCGTGAGTTGTTGGTCAAGTCGTTCCTTGACGAACTGGGCGTGGAGAGTTTTGTTCCCCTGCACTACGAGTCTGTGGAAGGGAAACATCCGCGTTGCAGGGTGCTGAAGCCCGCTGTGCGCAACTTGATCTTCCTGCACTCAACGCGCCATGCAATCACAGAACTGAAGATGACAAAACGTGAGATGGCAGCCGTTCGTTATATGATGCGACCATTGTATGATGGGAAGTGTCAGTTGATAGGGCATGATATTATGACGGTGCCTGACAAGCAGATGGAGAACTTTATACGTGTCGCATCTGTGGCTGACGATCGCGTGTTCTTTATGGAGAACCTTGACTTTGCTGGGAAGCCAGGTCAGCGCGTCAAGGTGGTTGAGGGTGATTTCGCCGGTGTGGAAGGTGTTATCAAGCGGATCAAGAAGAACAAATGCGTGGTGGTGCAGATTGAACATGTAGCAGCCGTTGCTATTGCGTTCGTTCCTTCTACGTTCCTGGTGCCAATAGAGAATTAACAGAAACAAACGAATATGGAAGAAGAGAAAAGAAACCAAAGTTCGGAGACTCCGACATTTGAACTGGGTAAGTTATGGCTTGCCGTGAAAAAGAAGAAAATGCTCTATCTCAAGGTGTGCGGCCTAACTTTTGTGGTGGTATGGCTGCTGGCCCTGGGCTATCCGGATTATTACAAGTGTCAGGTGACACTCGTTCCAGAGTCAAGTTCTGGCAACGGTAGCATGGGAAGCCTGCTTTCGCTGGCCAGTTCCTTTGGCGTGAACATTGGTAATGGCGGCAGTAAGGATGCCGATGCCATTACACCGATGCTTTATCCCGATCTGATGAAATCGACGGATTTCGTTGCCTCGCTGTTCGACATCAAGGTGAAACGGGATAGCGACCGTCAGGCCATGACCTATTATGAGTATCTCAGGGATCATCAGAAACAGCCGATGTGGGCAGAGGGCCTGAGGGCTTTCTTTGGATTGTTCTCTTCTGGTGATAAGGAAAAGAAGAAAATGGAACCTCTGGATCTGTTCAGGTTAACACCAGAGCAGAAGGGGGTGATATGGATGATCACTCAGAACGTGGTATGCTTGGTGGATAAGAAGTCGGAGGTGATCTCTATCTCTGTCAAGGACCAGGATCCTGTAGTGGCTGCTTTGGTGGCAGACTCTGTCAGGAGCAAACTCCAGGCAAGTCTGACGGAATATCGTACGAGCAAGGCCCGTCATGATCTGGCCTATATCCAGCGCCTGCATAAGGAAGCCAAACAGAGTTATGAACGCTCATGTGACATCTATGCGGACTACGTCGATTCTAACCATGACGTGGTTCTGGAGAGTGTTCGTCAGCGACAGACGAGACTGGAGAACGAGATGCAGTTGCGCTATAACAATTACAATGCGCTGAGTGCCCAACTGTTGGCTGCCCTGGCCAAGGTACAAGAGAAGACTCCCGCCTTTACGATCTTGGAGCGTGCGACGGTTCCCATGATTAAGGCAGGTCCTAACCGTAAGATGGCTATTTTCCTGTTTACATTCCTTGCTTTTATCATTGTGACAGTGTGGATTATGTATAAGGAAGGTCTTTTCAAACCACTGTTCAAGGGCTTTAACTAAGAAATTTACTACGTATAATTTCCATGTCAACCAGGAAGATCGTCACTAACACATTCTACTATGGAGTGGTTCCCAAACTGACCATGCTGCTGAGCATTGTCATCCTGCCCCTGACGACGCCCTTCCTGACCACTTTCGACTATGGTATCTATGGTGTGATGACCTCCTATACCAGTTTGTTCGTATCCATTGCGCCTTTAGGACTGCATGTCCATCTTACTAACAGTTTCTTTGAAACACCACGTCATTACAATCTGGTGTGGGGCAGGGTGCTGATGATGGTTCTCCTGTCTTCCTTCTTCTTCGGATTGGTCAATATGGGGATCCTGCTGTTCACGCTCCCTATGGGTGTATCGAGAGAGGGACTGTTATTGTGCATGGCAGGTTCGTTACCTATCTTCCTGTTGGCTAACGGTCTGTTGGCACAGCATCTGTTCCCCCTGGTGGAGCGTCCCAAACCTCTGGTGCTGACGAACCTGTCAGGGTCGGTATTGGGTATGCTGGTGTCGTTTGTGCTGATCTATTTCTTTAAACTTGGCTATTGGGGACTGGTTTCTTCAGGTGTGGTATCAGGTATCTTCGTCTTTACGGTCTTTATCAAGTTCGTATGGAACGACTACGATATCCGTCCCATTTGGGACCATAGTAGGAAACGGGTACGTAAGATGCTGAAGATCGCCTTGCCTTTGGTGCCTCATACGTTAGGTTTTGTGCTTCTGACCAGTTCTGCCCGTATCGTGATGAGCCAGTATGGCGTCTCCTACGACGAGATAGGTCTGTTCAGTCATGGCAGTTCGATGAGCGACTATGCTGTGGTTATCACCTCAGCCTTGGTGATGGCCTTGTCACCACAGATCCAGCGCTTCTTCAGGAGCGCGGATTTCAGATCCTACCGCAAACTCTATTTCCTTTGTCAGGCGGTGGCACTGGTGACGTCGTTCCTGATCTGCGTGTGGATGCCTGAGATTTACGGGTTGTTGATCCGCAATGCCCGTTTGGCACAGTCATGTGACATCGCCTGTCTGCTGTGCTTTGCCAATGTGGTGTTCTCATTCTATGTGTTTATGAGTACCCCCGTGTTTATCGAAAAGAATACGATGCAACTGCTGTGGCTGGTCTTTGTTCCCGGCATCCTGAATTTTGTGCTTTGTTATACATTGATTCCTGTCTTCGGCTACAGGGCAGCGATCTACTCCACGATTGTATCCTACTGGAGCCAGTTGCTGATCCCGTTCTTCGTGGGCTACTATAAGGGAAGTGTGCGTGAGTGGCTGGGTGCCAGACGGCTGATTCCAGTTATTCTGCTGGTAATCCTTGCAGACCTGCTCATCGCCAATCAGGTGATGCACACAGAACTTTGGGTGAAGGTTATCGTATCGGCAGTGGCAGTTTCCTCACTATGGTATTTCTACCGTCGTCAGCATCTCTATGAACTGGTATAGTCACAGTGGTCTTGTATGAAGATAAGTATTGTCATTCCCATCTATAACGTAGCACCTTTCGTGGCTGACTGTATCCGTAGTGTGATACGTCAGACGTGGCAGGGACAGTTGGAGTGTATCTTCGTCGATGATTGTGGTACTGACAACAGTATGGAGATTGTCCGTAGTGTCGTTCAAGACTATCAGGGACCGATAGACTTCAAGACGGTCAGGCATGAGCAGAACAGGGGTTTGTCTGTAGCTCGTAATACGGGTATCGCTGCGGCCTCAGGCGATTATATCTATTTCCTCGATAGCGATGATGAGATCACACCAGACTGTATGGCCGTCTTAGCAAGTCCCATAGAGCAAGAACGCTATGATGTCATCGTTGGCGATTACCGTATCGTAGGATCTGGCATGCCAAAGATCCCGTTGATGTTGTCTGAGGGTCAAATCCTTCGTGATCAGGAAGTCTTACATGCCTATCGTCAGAAAGACTGGTACATGATGTCAGTAAACAAACTCTACCGGAAAGCATTGCTTGATCAGTATGACCTGAGGTTCCGTGAGGGTATTATCCACGAGGATGAACTTTGGAGTTTCCAGATTGCCTGTAAGGCACAGACGCTGGCATGTGTGAAGAAGGAGACCTATATCTACAAGTTGCGGGAGGGTAGTATCACAGTCAGGGAGTTTGCTCCCAGACGGGCTGAATCCATGAATATCATCCTGAAGGAGATGTGTGAGTTTGCGCAGGCGCATGGTCTCACTGGGAATCGTGATGTGCACAACATCATCCAGAACTTCCGCATCGACTGCCTGAATAAGGTGAGGGTGGGAGCACCGGAGATGCTCCATGATTTCTACCATGATCAGCGTCGGATGATGACGACCTCTTGGATCAATTGCTGTCGTATCAATGGTGGTGACCTGAAAAAACAAATACGGGATCTCCATATGGTATTGCCTTTGCCTGTGGCCTATCCTTATCTTGGGTTGTTGTTGCGTTATTTTGAGAAAAAGTCGTGCTCATGAAGGTCAGTGTCATTGTTCCGGTATATAACACGATAGGCTATCTTGCCCGTTGCATTGATAGTATCCTTGGTCAGTCTTTCTCTGATTTTGAACTGCTGTTGGTTGACGATGGAAGTACCGACGGCAGTGGTGATCTCTGTGACTCGTTCCTGACGAAGGACAGTCGTGTGCGGGTGTTCCATCTGCAGAACGGTGGTGTGAGTGCCGCCCGGAACTATGGTGTCCAACAGGCCCAAGGGGAGTGGATATGCTTTGTCGATAGTGATGATGAGGTTCTGAAGGAGTATCTGCAGGACATGGTGAGTGCCATAGATGCAGATGATCTGTTGGTGATGGCAAACATCTCCGATCCCAGGTTAAAGGGATTTCTGACCGAGAATGTCAGTTTGCAAGGGGGGAAGATGGTGAAATATCTGATCAGCCATCACCTGTTGAATTTGTCAGGTCCTGTAGCCAAACTCTTCAATCGCGACATCTTGGTAAGGCACAACATCAGTTTCCCGACAGGTATTCATTATGCAGAGGATATGATCTTTTACTTCAGGTATCTGAATCATGTCAGTCATTTGGCGCTCCGTGTGTCGGAAAATTACAAGGTAACGATGCGTGAGGGTTCTCTCAGCAGGGGTTACTATCCCTTTAAAGTGGAGTATCAGTGCTTTCAGTACTGTCTGTCTGAGTTGACGGCTTTTGTCGGGAGGTTGAAAGTCACCCCAGAGCAGTTGACGGCTTTGGTATGGCGGAACAGGACTTCAGAGATCTTCCTCCATAGTGTCAAGAGCCTCTATGCGCCCAGTAATGGATACAGTTGGGGAGAGCAGATGCGGTGTTTGCGTGGGATTCCCACTGAGTATTACAGGTACTTCGGGAAATACTTCCAGCCAGAGGGACTATCCTCTGCCGTCATCAAGTATCTGATAGAGCATCGGATGTTTATGTTGGTGTTAATGATGGGTTCTCTGTATGAAAGAACCCTCCGAATGAAGAATTAATGTGTGAGATGAAGGATATCAAGGTATCTATCTGTGTGCCGGTCTATGGGGGCGAGAAATATATTGCGAATTGCGCCCGTTCTCTTTTTGGACAGACCTATGACAACATAGAATATGTCTTTGTCAATGATTGCACCAAGGATCGCAGTATCGAGGTCGTACAACAGGTGGTAGAGGACTTCCCTCACCGTAAGTCCTCCCTGAAGATTGTCAACCACGAGAAGAACTGTGGACTGGCTGCTTCTCGTCGTACGGGTGTGGAAAATGCGACAGGCGACTATTTCCTCTATATCGATGAGGACGACTATCTGGAGCAGGATGCCATCAGCCGTTATGTGGCCTGTGCTGTGGAGACGGGGGCGGATATGGTCATGGCTGATCGCTATTATGTGTATCAGAATAAGGCGGTGCCGCATTATGATGTCGTTCCTGATGACAAGACTGAGTATGTACGTCGTCTGCTGACGCGTAAATCCACGATTGAGGTGTGGGGAAGGCTCTTGCGCCGTTCCTTCATCATCGAGAATCACCTCTTTGCTCCAGACAGGCTCGATCTTGGGGAGGATTATGTGATTGTTCCGGTCATGGCCTATAAGGCTGCCAAAGTGGCCAAGGTCGATGCACCCTTGATGAATTACGTGAAGTATAATACGACTTCTGGTTCCAGGGTCCTCAGTCACCATAATCTGGAAACGATTATCAAGGCGATGTCGATCCTTTGTGACTTCTTTTCCAACATACCTGATGCAGCAGACTATGCAGAGGCGCTCCAACAGGCCAAACTGTACAACAAGGTGACCCTCTATGGTATGGCAGCCAAGGAAGAGTATGACTTTCTCAGGCCACTTTATCCGGAAGTGAGTGTCTGGAAAACGCCAATCAATTTTAAATATAAGTTGTTGCTGTTATTGGCCTCATGGAGATGGGATTCCCTGGTGTTCCGTGTCGTCAGTTTCTTCAAGAGATAAGATGATCGTCTATTTGTCTTTTCTATTCGCCCTGCTCTCCATCTTTGGGGTCGCTTTCTCGCCAGACGTCTTCAACAGACCGTTTTGTGCGATGGAGATGGCCCTCTATGTGGTTTTTGGCGGTATGTTCATGAGGCATAAGATCAAACGGAACGGACTGATATGTTTTGATACCTTCTTCATTCCCTCCTATTTGCTTGTCAACTATGCCCATGCGGTGTTTATCTATCCGGATGATCAGTTCCTGCCGGCATTCCTGTTTGCAACCCGTTCAGAAGTGATCCCGTATGCGATATCCATTGCTCAGTTGGGTATTGCCATGTATATGCTGGCGAGTGTCTTGTTTGAAAAGACAGAGCCAGTGGGCAAAAGGAAGAAGATAGAGATCCCTCAGATGACTGTCAAGCGTGCAGCCGTTACCTCTGTATTGGCGGGGTTTGGTATTTTTGCCTATATCTTCCTGACCAATCGTGTTCAGGAATTCATACACCTCTTTCCACGTCTGATGGCTTTGATTATGGCATTGATAACCCTTTCCTGGTATTATCAGGCGCAACAGCTCGAAGAGGGGGAGCAGGGGATAAAGACCCTGATCCTGAGAAACAAGCTGAATATCTTGGCTGTGGTGCTGTTCTCATCCAGTCAGTTGTATATAGGTAGTCGAAGTGAGGTCATTCTTCTGATGTTTGTGATCCTGCTCATCGTTGATGCCTACTATATCAAGGTAAAATTCAAATTATTGCTCCCTGCTATTGTGGTCAGTATCATCCTGATGGGACTGCTGATGATTACCCGTGTGTCGAAGTATAGTCTGATGGAGGTGTCGGTGGCAGACTCTGTGGAGTATGGTTTTAAGACCATCATGGAGTCTCCCAATATCCTGTGGCTGTTGTTGACCGACTTCGTGGTCAACGCGAAGACCTTGTACGAGTCCGTTGATTATGTTAGCGTGAATGGTTTTCTCTACGGTCTTCCCTATATCCCGTATCTGTTCGTGTTCCTTCCAATGGGTGGTAGTGTCGTTGTGAAACTTCTGATTGGTGAGGAAGTCAATGATCTTGCTTCGGGAGTCGTCCTTTCCTATTTCTCTGGTGCGACCTATGGATTGGGTATGAACCTGACGGGTGACCTTTATATGAATCTCTCCATCATAGGCGTCTGTGTCATGATGTTCCTTCTCGGACTGTTATTGGCTCGTGTGGAGTCTCCTGGGTCAAAATATCAGTCTTTTGCTTATATGGCACTCTTTGCCCATTGCGTGTTCTTGGTGCGTGCAGATATTTTCTGTTGGCTCACCTTTTTCGTGTTCTATGTCATTCTTGATTGGCTGATGCGTATTCATGTCAATGTGGAAGAAACAGAGGAACCGGTCAGTGAAGAAACTTCATAATTTGAGTTACTATGGCAGTATTATTTCAGATTAATGTGGCGGCAAACTGGGGTTCCCATGGTCGGATAGCCGAGGGAATCGGTGAAATTGTCCAGGCTCATGGATGGGATAGTTATATCGCCTATGGACGGTATGCTAATCCAAGCAAGTCTCATCTGATCAAGGTAGGTGGCTTCTACGATCAGTATCTTCATGGGGCTCGTTCCCTCTTGTTAGACCGTCATGGTCTGGGTTCCAAGGGAGCCACATGGCGTCTCATCCAGAATATAGACTATGTCCAGCCGGATATTATCCAGTTGCACAACATCCATGGTTACTACCTCAATTATCCCGAACTCTTTGATTATCTTTCTAATCTTGATGTGCCGGTAATATGGACACTTCACGATGCCTGGCCTATTACAGGGCATTGCGCCTTCTTTGATTCTGTTCATTGTGACAGATGGAAGAGTGGGTGTTATGATTGTCCTCAGAAAACGAGTTATCCTTCTTCCTTCCTTCTGGACAGTAGTAAAAGGAATTACGAACAAAAGCGGAGGTGTTTTTCTTCGTTGAGGAATCTGACGCTTGTGCCTGTATCCGATTGGCTGAATGGACTTCTTGGCGAGTCCTTCCTGAAGGATATCCCACGTGTGTGTATTCATAATGGGGTGGGTATGGATTTGTTCCAACCCAATGACATGCAGACGTCCTTCCATCCAGGGAAAAAGGTTGTTCTGGGAGTCAATAGTGTGTGGGAAACGCGAAAAGGTCTTTCGGACTTTATCGCCTTACGCTCATTACTTGACGATCAGTATGTCATCTTACTGGTGGGAGTCAACAGGAAGCAGAAGAAGCATCTGCCTGAAGGTATCATCGGTATAGAACGGACAGACAATATACAAGATCTTGCAGCCTATTATTCACGGGCTGATGTATTCGTCAATCCTACCTATGAAGATAATTTCCCGACCACCAATCTGGAGGCGCTGGCATGTGGAACACCTGTCATCACCTATCAGACGGGTGGTAGTCCTGAGGCCATCGACGCGACGTGTGGCGTCGTTGTCCCGGTGGGTGATGTGAGGGCTTTGGCAGATACCATCCAACAGGTTTGTCAGGATGCCAATAGTCCTTTCTCTTCGGAGACCTGTCGAAAAAGGGTAGAGTTGCACTTCCGCAAGGAAGACAGGTATCAGGAGTATTTTGATCTCTACTCCTCATTATTGAAACAATAATATACGTATGAAAATATCTATTATCACTGTTACCTATTACAGTGAACGTACCATCCGGGATACGATGGATAGTATTCTCCGCCAGACCTGGCAGGACTATGAGTACATCATTGTTGACGGAGCCTCAAAGGACGGTACTCTGGACATCATTCGGGAGTATGAGCCGCGTTTTGGAGGTAAACTGCGTTATATCAGTGAACCCGATAAGGGAATCTATGATGCCATGAACAAGGGTTTTGCCATGGCTACCGGTGATGTGATCGGCATTCTTAATTCCGATGACTTCTACACCTCCGATGATGTCCTCCAGGCTGTGGTTGACGGCTTTGGCGGGGAGTATGTTGATGCGGTCTATGCGGATATCCACTATGTCAGCAATGATGACTTAAGCAAGAGCGTGCGTTATTATTCTTCAGGTGTCTTCCGTCGTTGGATGATGCGTTTTGGCATGATGCCCGCCCATCCCTCTTTCTATTGCAGGAAGGCCGTCTATGATCATTATGGTTCGTTTGATACCACCTATCGTATTGCGGCAGATTTTGATATCCTGATGCGCCTCCTGTTCATCCATCGCATCCGGACCCGTTATATCAAGAAGGACTTTATCACGATGCGTATGGGTGGAGCCTCCACCACAGGCTATGGTAGTTGGTCGTTGATCATGAAGGAACATTTGCAAATCATCAAGAAATATAGGGTTGCCTCCAACCGGTTTATGTTGAGTCTGCGCTATATCTATAAACTATTTGAATTCTTATAATTTATAATGTTGTATATTTCTCTTTTCGTACCGTTGTTGCTCAACATCATACTGGCTACGTATATCATTCCGCGTATCCTGGTGGTGAGTGTAAAGAAAGACTTAGTGATCCCCTCTGAGACAAAGGGTAAGGGTCGTCTGAGGGTGCCTCGCTTGGGTGGGGTGTCCTTGTTCCCGATCTTGGTCATCAGCGTAGGATCCACCATCGTACTCCTGCTGTCATTCTTCGCAGAGTCATTCCTGAGTATGGAGGATAAGGTTTCATTTGTCCAATATATGTTTGGTATGGCAGGACTGACGACGATGTATCTTTTAGGGGTTATGGACGATCTGTTGGGAGTTTCTATCACCTCCAAACTTATCATACAGACCCTGGCGGCCTCGTTGATCCCTATGTCCGGCTTATGGCTAAATGATCTCCACGGTCTGTTGGGTATCTTTGAACTGCCCGCCATCATCGGCATGCCTCTGACGGTATTATTGGTGCTTTACATCACCAATGCCATCCCTATGTTGGACGATGTCGATGGTCTGGCCTCTGGTCTGGCCATAATAGCCTTCACGGTATTGGGATGGTTGGCTTATCAGGCCAGTGAACCCCTCATGATGATTGTCTGTGTGGCCATGACGGGTATGCTGATCCCCTTCTTCTATCGTAATGTGATGGTAAGGCGCTTGGGCTGGCGTAACATTTATTTGGGCGATACGGGTGGTCTGACGATTGGTTATGTGCTGAGTATTGTCGTGATTGTCCTCAGCAGGCTGGGAGGTACGAAACTGCCTGATGGTGTCATCATGACCTGTTTTGGTACGCTGATCATCCCGATGTTCGACGTGCTTCGCGTGGCAGTGACTCGTATCATCAATCACCGTAATGTGTTTTTACGTGACAACAACCATATTCACCATCGTCTCATTCAGGGTGGTATGCGCCCCATGACAGTGTTGGTGACGATCCTGCTCATCACGGCCTTCTTCGTGCTCTTTAACATCATTGGCGTATGGTCGGATTGGAACCTGTCCCTGCTGTTGATGGGTGATGTGATCGTGTGGATAGTGATACAGGTAGTAATTAGTTATTTCAAGAATAAGAATAGAGATTTGATCAACAATGGATGAAGTAGTTTTGTTTTCCGTATATTTCCCCTTCCTGTTAGCGGCCCTGTTGGGTTGGCTCTTTATTCCGAGAGTGCTTATTCTGAGCCATCGTAAACGACTCTTTGATATGCCTGACGAGCGGAAGACGCATGATGCGCCTGTGCCTCGTTTGGGTGGCATCACCTTCCTGCCCATTCTCCTGATCTGTGTCTGTCTGATGACAGGCATCTGGGCGAATAAGGGGATGCCTTTCCAGATCTTGGGACTCGATATCCTGGTGATCCGTTTTGTCCTGCTCTTCGTGGGTATGATGATCCTCTATCTGGTTGGGGTGGTCGATGACTTGATAGGGGTGTCCTATCAGGCGAAATTCCTGGTGCAGATCACGAGTGCCATTTTCTTCCCCTTGTCTGGTCTCTGGATCCATGATCTCTCAGGTCTCTTCTGGATTAATGAGATCCCTGCATGGGTGGGTATCCCCCTGACGGTCTTCATAGTCGTCTATGTCACCAATGCGATCAACCTGATCGATGGTGTTGATGGTCTGGCTGCAGGCATCTGTTTTGTGGCATTCTTGACATTAGGTCTTGCGGCAAAGGGCCATTGTATCCTCATGATCGTCGCCTTTGGCATGTTGGGTATCCTACTTCCGTTCTGGAGTTATAATGTCTTTGGCAATATCGAGAAGGGTCACAAGATCTTCATGGGTGATACAGGCAGTCTCACCTTGGGCTATCTGGTCAGTTTCTTCCTGATCTATATGGCGAGTGGCTCTGGCGTGGCTTTCCCCAGGGAGATGCTGATCATCGGTCTATCCACGATGGCCGTTCCTATGTTCGATATCGTACGCGTGGTGATGGCACGTATCCGTAATCATCGTAATCCTTTCTTGCCAGACAAGAACCATATCCACCACAAACTGCTTCGTACTGGCATCGGATCGCGCTGGGTTATGGCTATTATCGTGTTGGTATCGCTGTGTATTATCTTAGTCACCAAATGTTGTGTCGATCTAAGGATCGGAAACACTTGGATAGTCTTGATTGATGTGGCGATATGGTTGGTCTTTGATTATACGGTCAACTATTTCATCCATCATAATCACCGGCTTCGTTACGAGTGATTCTCTGATATAGTTCATCGGCGATGATCTTACTTGCCTTGTAAGACCAATGCGTATCGTTGAACATATAAACATCCTTTTCTTCTTTGTCAATAAATGGCAGAAGGTATTGCTTGGTCAATAGCAGGGAAGTGCTTCTGCCAATGATCCTTTCGATATCTTCATTGTTCGTCTTGACAGGGAAGGGGTTGTCAACGATGTGGTTTTGGTAGATGTCATATTTGTCTGCCGCAACCATCACGATGAGTCTGACACCTTTCTTCGCTGCTTTCTCCTGTAAGATATCATACACCTGTTTGACCTTCTCACCGTTACGTATGGAAACACCCATTTCTATATCATCCCGGAAAAAGTACAAGTCTCTTGGCTTGTCTGATGTAAACAGATCCATATCCAGTTTTTCCTTATAGATGGGAGTCACCCATCCCACCTGATATAGGATATAATCCCTTGCCCTTGATAGAGACCATGAATTCGAGGATACACCAGTATCTTCGGAATACTGCCTTTGTACCTCTATCTTGTTCTTGTCAAAACGTTCTATCCTCGTTTCAAATTCACGTTCTACAAGTTCAAGGATCAGTATCTTGACCTTTGTAGAGTCTATGACGTTCTTGTCTAAGAGGTTGTACGCATACTGAAGGGGACTTTCATACATCCTCCAGAAGCAATTCACCACGTCCAGTCCTTTTTCACCCAGATAGTTTTGATAACCGTCATACTGTTGTTGTGAAAAGGAATCACCAATGGTCAGCACATCTGTGTGGAGTGACTTGAGATCTTCCGCCTGGGTTATTGTCCGGAACATGATTTCCTTTTTCATGTTCTTCTCCAGCATCTTGTTATACTCCAATCCAAAAGGAATACAGGCTAATCTGCCGATGTCACCACTGACCTGGGGGATCACATAGAGCGACAGGTAACCTGTCACGGCAACGAGGATCAGCCAGATCGGGAGGACGGTATAGGATAATTTCAACAGGAACTTCTTCATAACTAGAACTGGAAATAGATAAATGTCTGCACTTCTCCTGAATAGACGAACATCGTATAGATAAGGGCTGCATAGATCGCATAGCGCACCAGGACGAACTTAAACAGACCGGTATTGGGGAATTGCAGGGCATGCTGCTTGTCTCTTTGCAGCCACTCGACCATTAGCAACAAGACACCATACAGAAGATGTTTTCTGCCAGTCGTAATCTGGAAGTTATCAAACAGTGTGGTAAACATCCGGGTGATGAAATCATAAGCCTGGGCCATATTCTCAGCACGGAAGATGATCCAGCCGATGATGACCAAGGCAAATGTCACGGCCATCTGACAGAACTCCTTCAGCGAGGGGAGCAGTCTGCCCTGAGCCACGATATCCTTTGTCTTGGTATTGATGCCAAACAGGATAAAGATGGCGATCAGACAGGCATGATAGAGTCCCCAGCAGATAAACGTCCAGTTGGCACCATGCCACAGGCCACTGACAAAGAACACGATCAGTGTGTTGCGGATCACCTTCCAACGGGCACAGCGGCTTCCTCCTAATGGGAAATAGATATAATCCCTGAACCAGGTCATCAGTGAGATATGCCACCTGCGCCAGAACTCAGGGATGGTGCGCGAATAATAGGGGAAGTTGAAGTTGCGCATCAGGTTGATGCCAAAGAGTCGCGCCGTACCGATGGCCATGTCTGAATAACCTGAGAAATCGCAATAGATCTGGAATGTGAATAAGACGCCCAGGATGATCAGGGAGATACCCGTCATTTCCGAATAACTGTTCCAGAAGGTGTTGACCGTATAGGCACAGTTGTCGGCAATGAAAATCTTCTTGAAGAGTCCCCATAGGATCTGACGCATGCCATCCACTGCCTTGGCATAGTCGAACTGGCGGTTCCGTTGGAACTGTGGCAGGAGGTTGGTGGCCCGTTCGATAGGACCAGCGACTAACTGCGGGAAGAAACTGATGTAGGCGAAAAACTCCACGATGTCATGTGTGGCAGGCAGTTTCTTCTGATAGACATCAATGGAATAACTCAAGGCCTGGAAGGTGTAGAAACTGATGCCGACAGGCAGGATGACGTTCATGGTCACCCAGTCGAGGTGATAGCCCATCATGCCAAACAGGGCATCGAGATTCTCCACGAAGAAGTTGTAATACTTAAACGTGCCAAGGATGCTGAGATTCAGTACGATGTTGGTGGCGCTCACCACTTGTTGCCACCGTCGATGCCCCTCATATCTCTCGAGTAACAGGCCACTTGCATAACTGAAGAAGGAGGTGAGGGCAATCAGGCACAGGAAGCGCCAGTCCCACCAGCCATAGAAGATATAGCTTGCAACGACCACCAACAGGTTCTGCCACTTCCGTTCGCGGAACACGAACCAGTAGAGCAAGAACACAATGGGTAGGAATACCAGAAACTCGAAAGAATTAAAGAGCATACTTCAGCAGCGATTTCTTATATCATATCTCAATTAGCGGATGAACAGCAGTTCCCTGTACTTCGGCAGTGACCAGAGCCCGTCTTCCACGATCATCTCCAGATGGTCTGTCTCGTTGCGGATAGCATCCATCTTAGGACAGACGGTATCGTGGTAGGCGATGGCACGCTGTTGGATACTGGGGATCCTGTTGGCGATACGACGGGCATTGGTGAGTTCCTCCACCAGTTGCTCGATACGTTCCGTACGTTCTGCGATCTCCTCAATCAGTTTCATGTTACGTGAGGAGAGACGTTCCGCCCGTTCCTTGTTGAACACGTCCTTCATACCCTGCACGTTCTTGATCAACTGACTCTGGTAGTGGGTGGAGACAGGGATGATATGGTTCATCGACAGGTCTCCCATCACACGGGCCTCGATCTGGACGGTCTTCACGTAGGTCTCCCACTTCACCTCATTACGGGCCATGAGTTCCTTGCGGTTCATCACCTTGGTGGCTTCAAACATACGCACGCTCGAGTCATCAAGGTAGTGCTCGAAGATCCTAGGACACGACTTCTCCACATCCAGTCCTCTTCTCGCGGCTTCCTTCACCCATTCCTCACTGTAGCCATTGCCATCGAAACGGATAGGCTTACAGGTCTTGATATCCTCACGCAGCACGTCGAGGATGGCCGATACCTTATTGTCTCCCTCTGCGATCTTGGCATCCACGCGCAGTTTAAACTCCTGTAGGGCTTCTGCCATCGCAGAGTTCAGGGCAATCATGGCTGAGGCGCAGTTGGCAGATGAACCAGGGGCACGGAACTCAAACCTGTTACCTGTGAAGGCAAAGGGTGAGGTCCTGTTACGGTCTGTATTGTCGATGATCAGGTCAGGGATCTGGGGAATATCGATCTCGTCCTTATGAGGGGATAGAGGTGAGAGGTATGAGGTAAGAGAAATGTCCTGCGACTGAGAGTTTTCTCTAACCTCTAACCTCTCACCACTCACTTCTATCTTATCGAGCAGTTCTGTAAGTTGTTTGCCCAGGAACGAACTGATGATGGCAGGAGGTGCCTCGTTGCCTCCCAGACGATGGGCATTGGTGGCACTCATGATCGAGGCCTTCAGCAGTCCGTTATGACGATACACGGCCATCAAGGTCTCTACGATGAAGGTCACGAAACGCAGGTTCTCCTCAGGGGTCTTACCAGGGGCGTGGAGGAGGGTGGTCTTGCCCTCATGCTCAGCCGTCAGACTCCAGTTATTATGCTTGCCAGAACCATTGATGCCGTCGAAGGGCTTCTCATGCAGGAGCACGCGGAACCCATGATTCCTGGCCACGCGCTTCATGAGC
Source organism: Prevotella sp. (assembly GCA_017547605.1). Taxonomy (GTDB): domain Bacteria; phylum Bacteroidota; class Bacteroidia; order Bacteroidales; family Bacteroidaceae; genus Prevotella. Next base: position 2,220 of record JAFYPG010000263.1, on the reverse strand, counting down.
GACATGAGCAGCATGTTATGATCGACGGCCAGATTACACTCCTCGAAGATAGGGGCGAGTTCAAACTGGTTGGGCGCCACCTCATTATGACGGGTCTTACAGGGAATGGCGAGTTCCAGGGCCTGGATCTCCAGATCCTTCATGAAGGCCTGCACACGGTCAGGGATGGTACCGAAATAGTGGTCATCCATCTGCTGGTTCTTCGCACTCTCATGACCCATCAGCGTACGTCCTGTCATCAACAGGTCAGGACGGGCCGAGTAGAGTCCCTCATCCACGAGGAAATACTCCTGTTCCCAACCTAAGTTCACCTGTACCTTCTTCACATCGTTATAGAACAGCGAGCACACCTCCTGGGCTGCCTTGTTCACAGCATGGAGGGAGCGCAACAGGGGCGCCTTATAGTCAAGGGCTTCACCCGTATAGGCGATAAAGATGGTGGGGATACAGAGGGTGTCGTCGATGATGAACACAGGCGACGTGGGATCCCAGGCCGAATAGCCGCGAGCCTCGAAGGTATTCCTGATTCCGCCATTGGGGAACGAAGAGGCGTCAGGCTCCTGCTGTACGAGCAGTTTGCCACTGAAGTTCTCCACCATACCTCCCTTGCCATCGTGTTCCACGAAGGCGTCGTGCTTCTCTGCAGTACCCTCTGTGAGTGGCTGGAACCAGTGCGTATAGTGGGTGGCACCCATCTCCAGGGCCCACTGTTTCATACCCTTGGCCACAGCATCAGCGATGCTACGGTCCAGACGTGCACCATTGTCCATCACGTCGATCATCTGATTATAGACATCGGCGGGCAGGTACTTATACATCTTCTCACGGTTGAAGACGTACTTGCCGAAATACTCGGAGGGTCGCTCAGAGGGTGTTTTCACCTCGATGGCCTTTTTCTTGAAGGCCTCTTCCACGACCTGGAATCTAAGAAGGTTTGACATATTCTTCTGGTTATTTAAAGTTTGCGTTAATCAATAAATCGGTTGAGGATATCCGTATAACTGTCGATACGACGGTCACGGAGGAAGGGCCACCAGCGACGCACCTGTTCAGAGTGGTCCATATCCATCTCCACGATGATACTCTCCTCATCGTCGTCACAGGCCTCATAGACAATCTCTCCCTGAGGACCTGCCACGAAGGAGGTACCCCAGAACTGGATGCCGTTGGTCTGACCACTGGGGTCAGGTTCATGCCCTACACGATTCACAGCAATGACAGGCAGACCATTAGCCACGGCATGACCTCTCATCACGGTCTGCCAGGCACGTCTCTGTCGCTGTTGCTCCTCAGGCGTGTCACTTGACTCATAGCCGATGGCAGTGGGGTAGATGAGCAGTTCTGCACCCTGCAGGGCCATCAGACGGGCAGCCTCAGGGTACCACTGATCCCAACAGACCATCACACCCAGACGACCTACAGAGGTCTGGATGGGATGGAAACCCAAGTCACCAGGCGTGAAGTAGAACTTCTCGTAATACGCAGGATCATCGGGGATGTGCATCTTACGATAGGTACCTGCGATGCTGCCATCTTTCTCCAGCACGACGGCTGTGTTATGGTAGAGTCCCGGAGCCCGCTTCTCGAACAGTGAGGTGACGATCACCACACCGAACTTCTGGGCCAGTTCCCCATAGAACTGTGTTGAAGGACCAGGGATGGTCTCTGCGAGGTCGAAGTTGTTGACATCTTCTGTCTGACAGAAGTAGAGCGAGTTGTGCAGTTCCTGAAGCACAATGAGCTCAGCGCCCCGTTTGGCGAGGTCTCTGATGCCCTCTCCCAATCGCAGCAGGTTGTCGCGTGTGTCAGCAGTGTTGTGCTGCTGCAGGAATCCTATCTTCATTTCTCTCATTAATGTTTAATCTTTAATGTTTAATGTACGGGAATTGCATGGTACAACAGTGGAGCGATCCATGTTGTTTGATGATACTTCGACAGTCGATGCCTACGATCTCCCTGTCAGGGAATGCCTCACCGATCAGTCGCAGGGCCTCTGCATCGAGGTCTGGCTGGTCATAGGTAGGACAGAGCACAGCCCCATTGATCACGAGGAAGTTCGCATAGGTGGCAGGCAGTCTCTCGCCCTCGAAGAGGATGGGGCGGGGCAGAGGCAGCCTCACGAGCCTGTAGGGCTTACCCTCCAGCGTGCGGAAGGTCTTCAGTTGTTCTTCCATCAGCCTCAGGTCTTCATACTGCTCGTCCTCAGGGTCGTCGCAGCCT
>JAFYPG010000262.1 GCA_017547605.1 Prevotella sp. | reverse complement strand
TATCATGGGTGCCTCAGGCTCGGGAAAGAGTACACTCCTGAACATCCTGGGCATCCTCGACAACTACGACACTGGCACCTACGAATTGGCTGGTGTGCCCATCTGGAACCTCTCTGAGCGCAAAGCGGCCGACTACCGCAACAGGATGATAGGTTTTATCTTCCAGTCATTCAATCTCATCTCTTTTAAAACCGCCGTGGAAAACGTTGAGTTGCCATTATTCTATCAAGGGGTATCTCGAAAGAAGCGCCATGCACTTGCCCTGGAGTACCTGGAGAAACTAGGACTCTTAGACTGGGCAGATCATTACCCCAATGAATTGTCGGGAGGACAGAAGCAACGCGTGGCAATCGCCAGAGCACTCATCACCCGTCCACAGATCATCCTCGCCGATGAGCCTACTGGCGCATTGGATTCGAAGACCTCTGTGGAGGTGATGCAGTTGCTCAAGCAGCTGAACCAGGAAGAAGGCATGACCATCGTTGTGGTAACTCACGAAAGCGGTGTGGCGAATGAGACGAACAAGATAGTACACATTAAGGACGGCATCATCGGACAGATCGAAGAGAACCTGAACCACGATGCTTCGCCTTTCGGCAGCGGAGGACTGATGAAATAACTATGCGAGATATAATTACAGAAATATTATCGACGGCCAGGAGGAATAAGCTCCGTACCACGCTAACAGGTTTCGCTGTGGCGTGGGGTATCTTCATGCTCATCGTATTGTTGGGAGCCGGAAACGGTCTCATCAATGCCAACATGAAGATGATGGGCGACTTCCTGACCAACTCCATAGAGGTTTATGGAGGACAGACCTCGAAGGCTTATCAAGGACTGAACGAGGGCCGCTATATTAGCCTGAACAAGCGCGACCTTTCCGACACCGAGTCAGGATTTAAGAATCATATCGACGAGGTGGGCGCCTGCTATTATACCAGTGCTACCGTCACTAATGGTGAGGAGTATATGAGCATACAGATAGCCGGTGTCTATCCCGTTCACACACAGATCGTGAAGCAAACCATGATCGAAGGTCGTTTTATCAACGATATCGACCTGAAGGAGAAGCGCAAGGTGCTGGTGCTCACTGACAAACAGGCCAAGGAACTCGAGCCCAGGGATTATAAGAAACTCGTTGGCAAGTTTGTCAAGGTGAGTAACATCGCCTTTAAGGTGGTGGGCATCTATAAGGCTCGTGACGATGGTGGTGGCAATGCCTTCTCATCCTATTCCACCATCAAGAGCATCTTTGCTGCCAATACACCTTATATTGGTAACATCGAGTTTACCTTCCACGGTCTTTCCACGGAGAAGGCCAACGAGGAATTTGAAAAGACCTATCGTCGCAAGTTGAATGCCAACCATCAGGCCCATCCGGAAGACGAGCGTAGTATCTGGATCTGGAATAACTACACTGAGAGCCTGACGATGGAGTCGGCGATGAGCATTATCCGTACTTTCCTCTGGGTAGTGGGACTGTTCACGCTCCTCTCTGGTATCGTGGGTGTGTCGAACATCATGCTCATCACTGTGAAGGAGCGCACCCATGAGTTTGGCATCCGCAAGGCCATTGGCGCCAAACCCTGGAGCATCCTGAAACTGATCATCATCGAGAGTGTGATCATCACCACGTTCTTCGGCTATCTGGGTATGCTCTTTGGTATTGCAGCCAATGAGTATATGGACGCCACACTGGGTCATCAGGTCACGGACCTGGGTGTGGAGAAGATCACCTTCTTCATTAATCCTACCGTCGGACTGGATGTGTGTTTCGAGGCCACGATGGTGATGGTCGTCGCTGGTACCATCGCCGGACTGATCCCAGCCTTCAAAGCAAGTAGAATTCGCCCCATTGAGGCCTTAAGAGCAGATTAAGATTATGAGATTAGATTTAGATACATATAGAGAGATCCTCGACACACTGACGCGCAATAAGGCGCGCTCGTTCCTCACGGGGTTTGGCGTGTTCTGGGGTGTGTTCATGCTCGTAGGCCTCATGGGAGGTGGCAAGGCCATGAAGGAAGAACTCGACAAGAACTTCGAGGGCTTCGCACAGAACACCGTTATGATCTGGGCCCAGCAGACCACTAAACCGTATAAGGGATTCCGTAAGGGGCGCTGGTGGGACATGGACTATCAGGATGTTGAGCGACTGAAGCAGCGTGTGCCTGAACTCGAGAACGTGGTGCCCGTCATCTTCTCGCCTTGGCGAGGTGGAAACACCGCCTACTATGGCGATCAGAAGACCACACCCCGTATCCAGGGTACCATCCCTGAACTGGCTAACGTCATCCAACCAAAGATCTATTACGGACGCTACCTCAACGAGATGGACATCCGTGAGCAGCGTAAGGTGTGCGTCATCGGTAAGAAGGTGTATAAGGACCTCTTCAAGGAAGGTGGCGATCCCTGTGGTAAGAAGATCCGTGTGGATTCCACTTATTTCGAAGTGGTGGGTGTGGATTATGCTGCTGGTGGCATCAGTATTAACGGACGTGCTGAGGAAAAAATCACCCTGCCCCTCACGCTGATGCAGGCCATGTTTAATCGTGGTAACCAGGTGGATATGATCGCAGCTACAGGTCGTGGCAATATCGTGATGAGCAGGATTACTGATCGTATCCGTGAGACGATAGCCAGAGCCCATTACGTGGATCCCACCGACGAGCAGGGAGCGATGGTGATGAATACAGAACTGATATTCCAGATGTTCGACAATCTGATGAAGGGTGTCAACTTCCTCATCTGGCTTGTGGGTCTTGGAACGCTGCTGGCAGGTGCTATCGGTGTGTCGAATATCATGATGGTCACCGTGCGCGAGCGAACCACAGAGATCGGTATCCGCAGAGCCATCGGAGCGACGCCCAAGATGATACTGGGTCAGATCATTTCTGAGAGTATCGTACTGACCCTGGTGGCGGGTATGAGTGGCATCCTATTCGGGGTGATGATCCTGCAAATGCTGGAGATGAACAGCATGGAGGACGGCATCATCACCACCCACTTCCAGGTAAGTTTCTGGACGGCTGTCTTCGCAGCCCTCGTG
>JAFYPG010000261.1 GCA_017547605.1 Prevotella sp. | reverse complement strand
GACTCGTCGTAAGCAGTCAGGAAATCGCGGATCATATCGGCGCGATAGCCCGTCACCACGACAAACTCACTGATGCCAGCCTGACGCATGGCCTCAACGGTGCGCTCCAAGAGCGTACGTCCACCGACCTTCAACAGGCACTTCGGCATGGTATCCGTCAGCGGGCGCAAGCGCTTCGCCATGCCCGCTGCTAAAATCACTCCTATCATACCTTATTTATTATGATATACCTTCAGGATGGTATCAACCACGGTCTGCGTCTGTTCCTTACGGCCCAACGTGATGCGAAGACATGACTCCAGACCCTTGTCGCCCATGAACTTGATCTTGTAGTCCTGAATCTTCAGCGCCTCCATCAGCGCCTCCTTGATCTCAAGGGGATACTTGATGAGGATGAAGTTAGCCACCGACTTATACACCTTGAAGCCAGGCAGAGAGCCCAGTTCCTTCTTATACAACTGGCGCCCCCACTCCATGTCGTCGGCCACATGACGGTAGTGCTCGTCGCTGTCCAATGCAGCCAAGGCCACAGCCTCAGAGAAGCGGTTATAGCCCAGATACTTGTTGACATAGCTCAGGAACTGGTCGTGACCCTTACCGATGAAGCCGAAACCACAGCGCAAGCCGGGCAGTCCGTAGAACTTCGACAGCGTACGGGAGATCATCAGGTTACTGTACTTGTTCACCAGCGGAGCGATATAGTCTGTATCCGTGGAGATGAAACTGGCGTAAGCCTCATCGATGAGCACCATCGTATCCTCAGGAATGTTCTCCATGATACGGCCGATCTCCGCAGGCGTCAGTCCGTTTCCCGTGGGGTTGTTGGGCGACGCCAGCAGGAGCATACGGGGATGCACGCGGTTGGTGTATTCGATCACCTCGTCGATATCGTAGGCGAAGGTGTCTTCCTGCTCGTGCAGGGGATACATCTCGAAGGTGCCGCCGCACTCGCTGGCCACACGGTTGTAGTACCACCAGGAGAACTCGGGGATCAGGATCTTCTTATTATCTCCCAGCATCAGGAAATAGTGGATGGCATTCTTCAGCATGTCCTCACCACCATAGGTCAGGAGCACCTGCTCCTCAGGCACACCGTAGATCTCGCTCACGCGGACGGAGATGACACTCTTCTTACCCTCATCATAGATACGGGTATAGAAGCACAACGTTTTGGGATCGAAGTTCTTGATAGCATCAACCACTTTCTGGCTGGGCTCGAAGTTAAACTCGTTTCTGTCGAGATAATTCATGATTTTATTCATAGTTGTAATATTTTAATTCTTGTCTATTTTCATCAGGAGGATACCTATCAGGATCCAGATAATCTCTCGCACACGGCAGATGATACTCACGAAGATGCCCAGGGCAGCCGATAGTCCCAAGGCAGCAATGGAAAGTACAAATCCGCCTTCCTGAACACCCAACTGCATCGGCAGGAATCCGATGAGGTTGGCAAAGAGTGTCGTGAAAGACACGATCAGGAAACTATGCAGGAAGGTGATCAGCAGTCCGGAGAAACCGCCTCCGCAGTCGATGCCAAAGAGCAGCAGCATGAACATCACCTCGCTGCTCTGGACGACGCGCGACAGATACTCCAACAGCAGACTGCGATAGAAGGCCCGCTTATCCTCTGCATAGAGGGCGGCAATCTGTTCGTCGATGTTATGCAGGGCCTCGGCATGGTTCTCTTGGAATCGCGCGCTCCACTTCCTGAGGCCAGGGACATGACCCAACCAGCGGATGACCTTCGTCACCAGACCGTGACGATAGCCCTTCGAGAAGATATAGAAGGCGATGAGGCAGAAAATGATGACAATACCCAACAACGTACCGATGGCCGTGTTGATGGGCAGGTCGCCAACAGCCGCCAGCGCCAGGTAAATGAAGATACTGGAAAACCAGTACCAAAAGTGGGCAAAGAAATGCATCATCGCATAGAGGATGACCGACGAGGTAGCACGCTGGTTACCGATGTCCTTAGACAGTTCCATGATGCGATAAGGCTCTCCACCCAGACCTCCTACAGGAGTGGCATAGTTCAGGGCATAACCCGTAATTGTCAGGCGGTAGATACGCCAAAAACCGACCTTCACCTCCTTGCATTTGCTGCGGATGATAGTCTGCCAGGAGAGAGCGTTCATGCCGTAGATAAAGATCCACACGCCCACGATGGGTATGAGCCAGTAGCCAGCATGACAGAGGTGCTGCCAGAGCTCTACGAAACTGACATCGAACGTGAAGAGCATCACCACCACAGCGGCGACGCCAAGGAGGAAGAACAGATTATTCAATCTTTGCTTCGTCCACTTCATAGCCTTTTTAAATCTTATCCGCTATGGCCTTGGAGAAACTCTCATGGCGATGACGCACAAAACTTGTCAACAGACCCATGGCAATGATTTCGAACACGAAATTCATCACGGGGATATCCAACAGGCAGAAGAGGAACATCCAGAACGAACGGAAGTTGAAAGTCAGCAGACCGTTCCACTTCATCAGTGAGAGTGAGTGGTCATGGAACTCATTACGTAACGCCTCTGGCATCTGGTCTGCACTGCCGAACTTCTCGCGCAGTTTAGTCATCAGACGCTGGAACTGGGGTGTGGCCTTCTCCTGCTTGATGGTGTAATCGACATACGACTTCTGGAACAGCCGCTCGTATGCAGGCGCATCCTTCGGCATCTGCTCGAGGATCTCACGCTGACGGGCGGAGTTATCCAGTTCACTACCCTTCTCTCCCTTCAGGAAAAAGAGATGCACCTGGATATAATAGTCGGCGAGACGCTGCTGGCCTGCCAGTCCCGTGATGCCAGAGATGACGCCCAGCACAAAGACTACTGCTGTGGCTATCCATACATTCTCAGGGGTGTCGCTGATGCCAAGCCATGAGAACTCCAGTTCATGATGGTGATAGAAGCGCCAGACAAAAGCCACATAGATAGGCGTAAACCAAGTAAAGCCTGCCACACCGTCGAGGATACGGCCTACATGACTCTTCTTGCCCGAGAGCCGTGCCAACTGACCATCTGTACAGTCGAAGAAGTCGGCCCACATCAGCAGGAAGATGGCAATGAGATTATAGACCAAACCCAGAGTGCCGCCATAATAGAAGCAACCCTGGGCAAAGAACCATGCACTGGCAGCCCCAATAAACATCGAAGCCACGGTTATAGTGTTCGGATGGACGTCGAAACGGTTGAAAAAGCGAGCCAACTGGAAGCAGAAAGGACGGATGACATGAAAGTCAAGCCAGTCCTCTGTTTCTGCGGATTTCAGCGTCTGGAAGTACTCTTTGTTCATACTGACCTTACTCGGACGCATCATCCTGAATGACGGAGAAGGTCAACTTCTCATAACCCTCAAAATCGTCAAACTGCACCTGGAAGTTGGCATACAGGTAATAATTACCTCCTGTGTTATGGGTATCCTTAATGGAATTACTCTTTGCCAAGGCATTCAGAATCTGGTTATAGACAATCTTGTCATTATTGTCATCAGCAATCTGAATAGCCATAGAGGTCACATAGCCATTCTCAACCTTATAGGTGTAATCACCTGAAGCATAAAGTTGGAAGGCATCCGTCTCCAGAATGGTCTCCAGTTCGCCCACAGCTTCCTGCAACTCCTCAAAAGTGCTGTTCACGAAATTGATGGGCTCCAGATTGGCGTCCAACTTGATATAGACCGTATCGACCTCATTGGTAACATTCGTCTCTTCAGCGCACATAACAGTCGTGCCTGTCAGCAACAGCATGCCGACAAATATCATTTTCTTCATATTCATCATCTTTTTCATCTCTTTTCACAATTCGGCTGCAAAATTACCATTTTATCAGTTCATTACCAACACTTTTTGGCTAAAAATTCAAAAATCATTCGTTTCTCTTTACTCTTTTTGACGAATGTCAACCCCTAATGGTTTAATCACGAATGTGAAATCGTAATCTTTCAGTGGCACGAGATAGTCAGGCAGAGGCCATGCGCCCCAGGAGTTGATGCATCCCATGCCCATCTGCTTCTGTTGGATATGTACCTGAGTCAAAGGACGCTCCACAAGATCACCACTATGATGGCCTATAGCCCTGTCCCTGATAGGACCGTCGTCAAGATCCTCCGTGAGATAGTTCAGGGCGCTGACCTCCATCGGGGCATTGCTGTAGAACTCCAGTCCCTTGCCATTCGCATCCTGCACACGGAACCAACGGATATCGGTATGATTACCTGACTCCTGCGGACGGATATAGGGGAAATACTCATCAGCCACCTTGTTCTCATAGACACCCAGGAACTCGGAAGAGTGACGGTCGGAGTAATTCTCGGCAGGGCCTCGACCATAATATTTCACAGTGTTATACTGCTGGGGCATCTGCAGTTGCATGCCATAGCGGAACATGTGCTTAGCCTTGGATGCTGTATCAGCAGTAAGTTGCTCGCGCACAATAATTTCACCGTTTTCATTGAGGCTGTAGGTCATAGTGAGTTCAGCCTTCACATCAGGCATCTCGAAGGTAGCCACAGCACCGTTGTCCTTTACCTCCATACCCTTCAGTTTCATCTGCGGATGCTTCCACACGGCGAAGCGCTGCTGGAGCCAGGCACCATAGTCGTTATCCGTCGGAGCACGCCAGAACTCAGGCGTCACAGACTGACGATCTACGAGCATAGGTTCGCCGTTGACATCGATATAATCAATCCAACCGCTCCACTTACCAATGGTAAGCGCCGTACCAGCAGCCTCGAACTTCACGTAACTCTCCACCTCTTCCTTGGAAACCTGAGCCTGTACGGCCTTGATTTCCGGGAACTGGTAGGGCTGCACAATGAACTGCTGACGAGCCAGCACCTGTCCCTTGTCGATAAGTGGCTGAGCCTCCTTGGACTTGAATTGGAACCATACGAAGATCTCCTGATCACCATGATGTCCGAGCACCCTCTCCAAGGTCTTTTTCAAGGCCTCGTCGGTAATCACTTTGCGCTGCTGAGGAGCAATACCGCTAACGTCGATCTTTCCGCCGTGACCGAATGTCATACCCACAGGACGACCATCGGCATGATGATGCCCTCCACGGTCAGCCGAACCGCCTACGAACCACTCCAACTCCAGATCATCGAGCGACTTAAAGAAGTTCTCGTTATAGATCTCTAACTCGCCTTCTTTCAGATTCTTCTCCGTGATCCAGGCACTCTGATAGTAATAGCCCACCTCATAGGCATGGGGATTCAGACGACGGTCTGGGGCAATCACACCATTACAGTTGAAGTTGTAGTCGCTGGCAGGATAACGGCCATAATCACCGCCAAAAGTAAAGATCTCCTTGCCAGTCACTTTGCTCTTGTCGCGCATACCCTGATCCACGAAGTCCCAGATATGTCCACCCTGGAACTTAGGATACTTGCGGATCAGGTCCCAATACTCCTTAAAACCGCCGATGGAGTTACCCATGGCATGGGCGTACTCGCACTCGATAAGTGGACGGGGATTATCTGTCTTGACATATTTCTCACAATCCCAATAGTCCATATACATCGGACAGAAAATATCCGTCTTACCGGCATGACCAGCCTGTTCATATTGCACAGGACGCATCTTGTCGAATGCCTTGATCCAGTCGTAACACTTCTCGAAATTGGGTCCATAGCCAGCCTCATTACCCAGAGACCAGATAATGATCGAGGGATGGTTGCGGAAGGAGATCACGTTGGCCTGGTTGCGCTCCAGATGAGCCTTCTCATAGTCCTGACGCTTGGCAAGCGTACTCTCACCATAGCCCATACCGTGACTCTCCACATTGGCCTCAGCCGTCAGGTAAATACCATACTCGTCGCAGAGGTCATACCAACGGGGATCATCTGGATAGTGACAGGTACGTACGGCGTTGATATTCAACTGCTTCATAATCTTCAGGTCCTGAATCATGCGAGATACAGGCACCACATAGCCACCATCTGGATCCAGTTCGTGTCTATCAACGCCCTTGATAAAAATTGGCTGTCCGTTGACAAGCAGTTGTCCGCCCTTGATTTCGATATGACGGAAACCAACCTTCTTCTTCACCACTTCCAGAATCTCATTGTCTTTCTTCAAAGTAATGAATAAGGTATAGAGATTCGGTATTTCTGCCGACCATGCTTTCACATTCTCCACCACGGCTTGCAAGCCTTCAGCCACCAGTTGGCCGTTGGCATCCAACAGTCGGGCTTCCACGTCAGCCTTGCCGCCAGTCACCTTCACATCGACGTTTAACAGTCCCTTGCCGTCCTGCCAATCCTGATCAATGGAAATATCCTTGATATGCGTCTTCGGTGTGGCATAGAGATATACCTCACGGGCGATACCCGTAAAGCGCCAAAAGTCCTGATCCTCGAGATAGGTGCCGTCGCACCAACGCATGATCTGCATAGCAATCAGGTTCTTCCCTGGCTTCAGATATTTCGTGATGTTAAACTCTGCAGCAATCTTCGAGTCCTCAGAATAGCCAACGTATTTACCATTTACCCAGAGCGAGAGATTACTCGTGGCCGACCCCACATGGAAGAACACTTCCTGACCTTTCCAGTCAGCAGGAAGATCGAAGGTACGGCGATAACTGCCCGTATAGTTATTCGTCTCACTGACATAGGGAGGATTCGACTTGAACGTCGGACCCCAGGAATAGCCCACATTCTTATAAATCATATCACCATAGCCATGCACCTCGAACAGTCCTGGCACAGGGAAATCCACCCACTGTGAATCGTCGTATTTCTGTGCGAAAAAGTCCTTCGGTGCATCCTGATGGTCCTTCACGAAGTTAAACTTCCATGTACCCTCCATGGAGAGAAATCTGGCCGAGCCACTCTTGTCGCCCTGAGCCTTATCCATACTCTCGAAAGCAAAGAAGTCTGCACGACGTTCCTCACGATTCTGCTGGTTCACGTTGGGGTCTTGCCATACTGGCATCTTCTGGGCGTTGGCCGTTACCCAAAACAGGCAGGTCAAGCACAATAACAGTTTCTTCATAAGCTGTGGTTTCGTTTTTTAGAATTTTGCGCAAAGTTAGCAAGTTTTTTTGGATAAAGCAAGTAATTTCCAGAAAAATATATACCTTTGCAGCAAAATTATCAACGTTCAATGAAAAGATTAATACCGATCTTACCATGGCTGGGAGCCCTTCTGCTCATTGCCTTTGTACTGCTCTGTTTCGAATCTGATTTGCTTTGGAAGGTTCAACAGTACAACGTGTTTCTCAACACCCCGCTTTTCTTTCACGAACAAATAGTGGTGTCTGGAGGCTTTCTTTCCTATGTCAGTTGTTACTTCACACAGTTCTTCTACCACCCATGGCTGGGAGTTCTTATGTTGTGCGGCTGGTGGCTTCTGTTGATGTGGCTTACTAAACGGACTTTCCGCATCTCTGATAATTGGGCTGTGTTGGCACTGATACCTGTAGCTATCCTGCTCGTGGCGAACATGAGCCTCGGTTATTGGCACTATTTCATGAAATTACATGGCTATTTCTTCGCAGCCACTATCGGTACCACTGCCGCTGTTGCCCTTCTGTGGGCATTCCGCGCCTTGCCAAAGATGTTATGGCTCCGCATCATCTTTATCATTGTGGCAACGGCCGTGGGCTATCCGCTCTTTGGTATATATGCCTTGGCAGCAATCCTGCTGATAGCCATCTGGACATGGCGCCTCTCAAACGACCATACACAGAACACCATCCTGACAATTGTCGCCCTGCTCAGTATCATTGCTGTGCCCCTGTTCTGTTACCGTTATATCTATTATCAAACTTATTTCGATGACATTTGGACCACAGCCCTACCTACATTTACGGCAGTGGAGTCTTTTTCAAACTATTATATATCATATTATTTGTTGGGAGGTTTCTTCCTGCTGATGGTGGTTCTCTACCAGAAGTCACTGTCATTCAAGTCGCAGAAAGCTCTTTTCAGATGGAGTCCACAGATCATAACAGTAGTAGTTCTCGTCGCTTGTGTGTGGCACTTCTGGTATAAGGACGACAACTTCCATCACGAACTTGCCATGCAACACTGCATCGAGAACACAGACTGGGAGGGTGTACTTCTCGAAGATCAGCAAATCACAGAACCAACTCATGCCATTGTCATGATGCACAACCTTGCCCTCATGAAACTGGGGCGCCAACTTGACGAGATGTACAACTACCCTAAACCGTCCAAGAAAAGCAACACATCCTTGCCACTTAATATGGTGTATCATGTTTTCGGCCGCATGTTATACTATCAGTACGGTCTGCTCAACGACTGCCATCGTATCTGTCTGGAGGAAGGTGTGGAATATGGCTGGCGCATAGAGTTGCTTGAATACATGTCCCGCTGTTCACTACTCAGCGGTGAGCCGCAGGCCGCCCAGAAGACTCTAAACATGCTTCATCATACGCTCTATCACGGCAAGTGGGCTGATGCCATGCAACAGTTAATAGATCATCCCGAGCAGATCGCCGAAGCCCGGGAAACAGGACCCATCACCCGCATGATGCACTACAATAACGCTTTAGGTGGCGATGGCGGTAACGTGGAGAAGTATATTATGTCACTGTTGGCCAGTCAGGATTCCGATGACCCATATTTCCAGGAGCAGGCCGTCCTTGGCGCACTCTGGATGATGAATCCGCCAGAGTTTTGGAAACGCTTTTTCCATTATGCCCGTCTGCTTCCCAAGGGCAGCCCCATGCCCCGAATCTTCCAGGAAGGAGCCTATCTTTTTGGAAAATTGGCCAATAGTCCTGACCTCAACAGATTCCCATTCGACAAGAGCGTAATAAAAACATACAACGCCTTTATGAAAGAGTCCAAGAAGTACGATAGTCAACCTGCAAACGTTGGCCGTGCAGCTCTCTATCCCTTCTATGGGAATACATATTATTATGAGTATTACTTCCTGAAAAATCTGCATTAGTTATTTTACCGCATGAAAAAGATATCACTATTCACTTCAGCCCTGCTTCTTTGTGCCTGTAGCCAGCAGTTGCCGACAGACTTCACACAATCCGACTCTCTGCCACATATCTATCCCGACTACGTAGATGTCACCATACCCGTCAATATCGCACCGCTGACCTTCCAGATGGATGATCAGTCGGAGGAGATGGCTGTACGTTATTCTTTCGACGATGAGGAGATCATCTGCCGAGGTACCCAGTCCCTGCCAGACTTCGACGATTGGAAACAACTCACAGCCGTTGCCCAGGGCAAGGCTATACAGGTAGAGACCTATGCCTGTAAGGACGGACAATGGAAGCGTTTCAAACCTTTCAACATCTATGTGTCACCCGACTCCATTGATGCCTATATCAGCTATCGTCTCATCCACCCATCGTATGTTTCCTATGAGGAACTGACTATCAACCAGCGCAGCCTGGAGAACTACGACGAGAGCGTTATCTACGACAACATGCTCTGTACGGAAGGGACCAAGGGACAATGCATCAATTGTCACAACTACCAACAGTACAATCCAGCAAGGATGCAGTTCCACGCCCGTCAGAACAACGGCGGTACCATAATTGCCTACGATGGGAAGATCCGTAAGATCAACATGGCCAACGACTCTATCCTTTCTGCAGGTGTCTATCCCACATGGCATCCCGAGTTGCCGCTGATTGTCTATTCCACGAACCAGACTCGTCAGAACTTCCACGTCAGCGACCCCAACAAGATTGAGGTCTATGATATTGAGAGTGACCTGATAGCATACGATGTGGCGAAAAATGAGGTGACAAACATCGAGAATGATTCCTGTGAATTCGAGGTGTTCCCCTTCTGGGCACCTGACGGCAAATCGGTCTATTACTGCAGTGCGCATTTTGAATATCCTGATACGACAACAAACAAAAGCTTTTATTTACTCAGACATTCAAACAAGATCTTTTATAACATCTACCGAAAATCATTCGATCCTGCCACGATGACATTCGGTCCTCGTGAATTGGTGTTTGCAGCCGATACGTTGGAGATGAGTGCTACCCTGCCACGCATCTCACCAGACGGTCGTTATCTGATGTTTGCAATGGGAAAGTACGGCGTATTCCACATCTGGCATCGTGATGCCGACCTCTGGATGATGGACCTGAAGACTGGTGAGGCACGCTCCATGCAGGAACTCAACTCGCCTGACACCGAGAGTTACCACTCGTGGTCATCAAATGGCAAATGGGTGGTGTTCAGCAGCCGCAGACACGATGGGACCTATACTCGTCCTTTCTTCGCACACATCGATGAAAACGGAAACGGCACAAAGCCTTTCGAATTGCCTTGTGCCGATCCTGACTATCATCTTCAATTCATGAAGTGCTATAATATCCCTGAGTTCATGCGTGGCCCTGTCACCATCAAACCCCATGCCTTTGCCGATGTGCTCAAGCGTGACGGCGGAGAGCCGGTGAAATACGTTAGCGGACTCAGCCGCTAACTCTTAGCTCAGTTTATGAATCACGAGACCCGAGCGCAGCTTGGGTTCAAACCATGTGGCCTTCGGTGGCATAATCTTGCCGCTGTCGGCGATGTCCATGATCTGCTGCATCGAGACAGGATAGAGAGCCAGAGCAGCGCGCATCTCACCACTATCCACACGACGCTTCAGTTCACCCAAACCACGAAGGCCACCCACAAAGTCGATACGCTGTGAAGAGCGCAAGTCACCGATATTCAGGATCTCGTCGAGGATCAGACGACTGGAGATATCCACGTCAAGCACGCCGATGGGGTCGTTATTGTCATAGGTACCCTCCTTAGCCTTCAGGCTGTACCAGTGCTGATCCAGATAGAGTGAGAACTCATGCAACTGCTGGGGTTTGTAGATCTCCGAACCCTTATCCTCTACGATGAAGTTCACCTGTAGAGCAGCGAGGAACTCCTCCGAACTCATACCATTAAGATCCTTCACCACACGGTTGTAGTCAAGGATTGTCAACTGCGAAGCCTGGAAGCACACAGCCATGAAGAAGTTATACTCCTCGTCACCCTTGTGGTTGGGATTCTGTTTCTGCTTCTCCGCACCCACGAGGGCGGCGGCAGCCGAACGGTGATGGCCGTCGGCGATATACATCGAGGGCATCTTGGCAAACTCGTCCGTGATGGTCTGCATATCCTGGTCGTCGTCAATCACCCAGAACTGATGACGGAAACCGTCGATAGGTGCGATAAAGTCGTACTCGGGCTTCGTGGCGGCATAGCGCATGATCAACTCGTTAAGCACGGCGTTGTCAGGATAGGCAAAGAATACTGGCTCGATATTCGCATTATTGACACGGACGTGCTTCATGCGATCCTCCTCCTTGTCGCGACGCGTCAGCTCGTGCTTCTTGATGCGGCCAGCCATATAGTCGTCGGTATGGGCACAGACTACCAGTCCGTACTGCGTCTTACCATTC
>JAFYPG010000260.1 GCA_017547605.1 Prevotella sp. | reverse complement strand
CTCCTGCACTTCGTCCTTAGCAAAAAAACGCTCGATAATCTCGATGTTCGTACGGAGGAAGGCCACGTTCTTCAGCCCTTCGTTAAGAGCTTGGGTGGCACCAGTCCACATTCTCGCTCCTTTGATATCGACGCCGATGAAATTCATCTCCGGGTAAAGCTTAGCCAGTCCGACGGTATATTCGCCCTTGCCGCAACCGAGTTCCAGTACGATGGGATGGTCGTTGTGGAAATACTGCTCGCGCCAATGACCCTGCATCTCAAAAGGTACGTGTTCCACTACCGAATAAGGGTATTGGAACACGTTCTCGTAAGATGCCATATCGGCAAATTTGGCCAGTTTGCCCTTGCCCATTTTCTGGATATTCTAGTTTTTGCCAGTTCTGCTAGTCAATGACAATTGTCGTCCAGCCGTGCTTGTCTTCGATCTCGCCGTACTGGATGCCACGCAGCGTATCGAAGAGTTTCTTCGACATCGGGCCTGGCTTCTCACCGAAGCTATAGCGCTTGCCAGTGTCGAGGTCGTCGATATATGAGATCGGTGAGATCACAGCGGCTGTTCCGCAGGCACCTGCCTCCTCGAAGGTCTCGAGTTCCTCTTCAGGAATCGGACGACGCTCTACCTTCATACCCAGATCCTCTGCCACCTGCATCAGCGACTTGTTAGTGATAGAGGGCAGGATGGAGGTTGACTCTGGTGTGATATAGGTGTTGTTCTTGATACCGAAGAAGTTGGCAGCACCGCACTCGTCGATGTACTTCTTCTCCTTGGCGTCGAGGTAGAACTCACAGGCATAGCCCTTCTCGTGTGCCAGATTGTTGGCGAAGAGCGAGGCAGCGTAGTTACCACCTACCTTATATTTACCGGTTCCGAGAGGAGCCGAACGGTCGTACTCGCGAACGATGACGTATGGGTTGCTGGAGAATCCACCCTTGAAGTACGGACCTACAGGCGTGACGAAAATCAGGAAGCAATACTCCTTGGCGGGATGTACACCCACCTGGGCTGATGTACCGATGAGCAACGGACGGATATAGAGGGTAGCACCACTCTCGTAGGTGGGGATCCACTCCTGATTCAGGCGCACCACCTTCTTCACCATCTCCGTGAACAGTTCCGTGCTCACCTCGGGCATCATAATACCACGACAGGTTGACTGCAGGCGCTTGGCATTCTCATCAACGCGGAAAATACGTACCTTGCCGTCAGGACAGCGATAGGCCTTCAGACCCTCGAATGCCTCCTGACCGTAGTGCAGACACGTAGCAGCCATGTGCAGGTTCAGATACTCGTCGGAGCAAACCTCTATTTCGCCCCATTTGCCGTCGCGATAGTAGCAACGCACGTTGTAGTCGGTCTTCATGTAGCCGAATGACAGACTACCCCAATCCAGATTCTTCATATTACTTTCGTTGTTAAAGTTTCGATTTAGCTGCAAAAGTACACAATTCGTGTCAAATTCACAACGTTTTCCGTAGAAAACTTACTTTTCCGCAAGTATTTTCTTGATTTCCTCGTCTGTTTTCGTCAGTTTGTCCTTGCAGAGCCTGATCAATTCCTGTGCATGTTTCAACTGTTCTGACATCTGGTCGATGTCGAGTTCATCGTTTTCCATCTTGCTGACGATGGTCTGGAGTTCGGCTAATGCAGCCTCGTATTTGATCTCTTTCATTGGATGATTGATTTGATGGTTCCTTTTTCGATGCGGGTTTCTATCTCGTCGCCCTTTCTCAGTGCCAGCGGGTCTCTGACGGTCTTGCCCTTGAAGAGCGTGATACTATAGCCACGTTTTAACAACAGGACAGGGTCGAGGGCTTTGACTTTCTCCTCGATGATTTCCAGACGATGGCGCTTAGTAGTTCGCTTGTGCTTAAGGGCAGCCAGCATCCTTTGCTCGAGATTCCTGATGTCGCCTTGCGAAGTGACGGCTCGTTGTTGGATACGCGAGAGGATGCGTTGGTAAAGACCGTCTATTCTCGCTTCCTGACGGGTTCTCACGATGGAGAATAGTCTGGGGATGGCCTCGGAAATAGTGATAAGCGAAGCGTGAAGAGTCATGAGTTTCTGTTGCGCCAGATGGGTGAGGCGGTCCTGTGAGTCGTTAAGCATATCGAGCATGGCCTTCAAATGGTCAATGAGCAGGGCTGCTGCGGCCGTAGGGGTTTTCACCCGTGTGTGACTCACCATGTCGAGGATG
The DNA here is from genome assembly GCA_017547605.1 of Prevotella sp. Classification (GTDB taxonomy): domain Bacteria; phylum Bacteroidota; class Bacteroidia; order Bacteroidales; family Bacteroidaceae; genus Prevotella. The sequence continues at coordinate 3,207 of JAFYPG010000260.1, read as the reverse complement.
CTCTCGTCACGGTCATGTCCAATACCTGTAATGATCGGTAGTGGGAAGTTGGCCACGTTCTCGGCCAGTGCCAGCGTGTCAAAACCGCTCATGTCACTCGTGGCACCACCACCTCTTATAATAACGACACAGTCGAAGTCGTCGTATGTCTCGTTGATGCGGTTCAGGGCATTGATGATGCTCTGTTCTGTCGCTTCACCCTGCATAATAGCGGGGAAGAGCTGAGTTTTGAACTGGAAACCGTAGGGATTATCGGCGAGTTGGTTGCAGAAGTCCCCATAGCCTGCGGCCGTCTCACTTGAGATCACGGCGATGTGCTGACAGAATACGGGCAGTTCGAGACTCTTCTGCAAGTCAAAGACACCTTCCTCCTTCAACTGACGGATGATCTCCTGTCGCTTTCGGGCCATATCGCCGAGGGTGTAGGTGGGGTCGATGTCCGTCACGATCCAGGAAAAGCCGTAGGCCTCGTGGAACTGCGCATACACCTTCAGTAGCACTTTCATGCCTGCATGCAACCGTTGACCTGTAGTGCGCTCGAAGTAGGGACGGATGAGCATCCACTTCGAGGCCCAGCACTTCGCTGAGGCCTTGGCGATGGGCGTAGCGCTCTGTTCATCCTTCTCGATAAGCTCCAGATAGCAGTGACCTCGGCTCTCACGGCACTCCGACAGTTCTGCCTCTACCCAATACTCATTGGGCATCTCGCACTCGATCACCTCGCGCACAAGGCTGTTGAGTTCGTAGAGGGATAATCTTTTTTCACTCATTCCATCCTCCCTATCATATAGGCTTTCCAGAAGTTCGGAATGCCGTAACCGTAGATATTATCGGGCTTCTGATAACTGCTGCTCGTCTGGCGTACGAGGTTGATGATCTCCAGGGCCGTCTTGTCGGGGAGCGCCTGCCACAGACAGGCCACCAACCCTGCGACGATGGGCGTGGAGAACGATGTGCCCATGTCCCTGATGACGGTGCCACGTCCTGATATCAAGGCCGCAGGACTGCCGAGGGCCATCACGTCGGGCTTTACCCGTCCGTCCTGTGTGGGCCCCACACCACTGAAGGGCGCGTTCTTCTTCTCCTGATTCAGGGCACCAACGGTCAGGATGTCGTTGGCATCCGAGGGGAAGGCGATCTTCTTCCATGGTCCCATGCCCGAGTTGCCCGCCGAGTTGACGAGGATGATGCCTTTCCGAGCCAGCATCGAGGCCGTGCGCGAGATGAGGGCCGTCTGTCCGTCGAGGTCGCGTTGGTGGTAATAGGCGGAATCTCCGTCGTAGTCGTTATAGCCGAGACTACTGTTGATGATATCCACTCCCACGGAGTCAGCGAATTCCGCGGCCATCGCCCAATAGTCCTCCTCCACAGGCTGTTCCGTTTGCTGGTCCTCACAGCGCAACAGCCAGTAGCGGGCTTCGGGGGCAGTACCAATCAATACCTCGGGTTCGTTGGCAGCCATCGCAGAGAGTACCTTCGTGCCATGGTCGGTCTCTTGGTAGAAATACGGACTGTTGGGATAGACAAAGTCCTTCGCACCGATGATGCTCGCATGCTGGATGGCGGGGATGGCGTCGGCATTCTGGAACCCGCCGTCGAGTACGGCAATGGTGATGCCCTTACCCTTCATGCCGATATTGTGGAGCCGGTGACCGCTTACGATCTCGATCTGTTCCTTGCCGTTGCCGTATGTCACACCCTTGATGCTGTCCCAGGCGTTGAATGTTTCATGGTAGGTCTGCTTCACCATCCTCGGGACAGAGTCGGGCGACTCCCACACCCTTTCGGCCTTGGCGATAAAGGGCAGGGTGGCGATGCCCCTGAAGATGGCGGTATCGTTCGAGCGCACGAGTACTGTATTGTTCCAGCGGCTGGTACCGATGATCAGCCATTCTGCTGACCGCTTCTGGCTCCTCTTGGCTGCCTCGGAAGATGTTTTTTCTATCTGTCGCAAATACTTGCTGCTCACGGGCAGGTCGGTGGAATCGACGGTCAACCCTTGCCGCTTCCTGCGCTCCACGGACTTGTGTGACAACCATCTGCCCGGATGCTCGATGGAGTAGGGGGAGCCTTGCTTGTCCTTCAGCGTGTAACGGTAGATGTAATATTTCCCTCCGGGATACTTTTTCTTTCCGCTTGTACCTGCAAGAGTGGGCGCACAAAAAAGAACAGCCAACAGGAGGCACGCGAGCGGCAATAAGGACTGCTTTTCGCGCAATAAAGGCCACTTATTTAGAAATAAGAGCCGCGGAATTTTTGTTATGTGCCCTTTGTTTTCCAAGGTTTGACTGTCTTTCTGAATCATATTGCAAAGGTACGAAAAATATCTGAGATATCCAAATGTTTCGCTTGAAAAATGACATGAACTCACTGAGAACCGTCCCCGGTCTTAGCCTGTGCGTACCTTGTAATTATACCTAAAATATTTGGTGGTCTCCGAATAATTTCGTACCTTTGCACCATCAAAAGAAGAGAACCATCCATGGACAACAAACAAGCCGCTCTTGAACTGGGGCAGAAGCCCGTAGGTGCACTGCTTTGGCAGTATGCCCTGCCTGCCATTGTGGCCATGACGGCTTCGAGTCTCTATAACATCATCGACCGTGCGATGATCGGTCAGGTGGTGGGTCCGGAGGCTATCGCAGGTCTGGGTATCACGTTCCCGTTGATGAACCTGAGTGCTGCCTTCGGTGCCGCCGTGGGCGTCGGTTCTTCTACCTGTATCAGCGTCAAACTGGGACAGAGGGATTACAAGACCGCCGAGCACTTGTTGGGTAATACGGTGACGCTGAACCTGATTATCGGTTTCTTGTTCATGGTGGTGTTCCTTGTATTCCTTGACCCGATCCTGCGGTTCTTTGGAGCCTCGGACGTAACGTTGCCCTACGCCCGTGAGTTCATGACGGTGATCCTGTTGGGTAACATGGTAACCCACATGTACTTCGGCATGAATGCCGTGCTCCGTGCGGCAGGAAAACCCCGTCATGCGATGTATGCCACACTGTTTACCGTGGGCATGAACATCCTGTTGGTCGTGGCTTTTGTGTGGTGGTTCCGCTGGGGCATCCGCGGTGCGGCCCTGGCGACAATCACCTCGCAGTCGCTGGCGCTCTGTTGGCAGATGTGGATATTCTCCAATCCGAAGGAACTGCTGCATTTGAAACGAGGCATCTATAAGTTGAAGAAAGATCTTGTCAGGAATATCAT
>JAFYPG010000025.1 GCA_017547605.1 Prevotella sp. | reverse complement strand
GTCACTGCACCAGAACGGTCGCTGCGCATCGTGTTGTTAGCCTGAGCCACAATCAGCACCTCCTGCAGCATCTCACTGCCTTCCTGAAGGGCTGCATCGACCACGGTGTTCTGTCCCAGAGCGAGGTTGAAGCCAGTCATCTTCGTCGTCTGATAGCCGATATAACTGACCTCTACGTCGTATGGACCACCACTACGCATACCTGTAATGGTGTAGCGTCCGTTCACATTGGTCACGGCACGATAGACTGTTCCTGAAGGAACATGCTTAGCCGTGATGGTTGCACCAATGGCCTCTTCACCACCAGCAGTTACGATACCCGTAATACCAGAGGTAGTGACCTGAGCTACAACTGCCAGCGAGAACGTCAGCAGTGTAACAATCAGCAAGAAAACTCTTTTCTGCATAAATAAGAACTGTTTTAATTAATTATTCTAATCGGTTTATGACCGAAGTTACCTTTTTCGGTTGCAAATATAAGCAAAAGAATTAAGAATATCTATAAAAAAAGGAAGTTTTTTTTCAATAAAGCATAAAAACTTGTTAAAGATTAATGAAGGACGATTCCCGTTAGGATGCGTCCAGAATCTATACCAAGTTTTCGGGCCGAGAAATAGTCGTCGGAATGGTCGTAAGTACAGATGCCGGAGGTCTGTATGTTTTCACCTTTGAGGCCCACATCTTCCAATTGAAGACGACAGCACTGCCAGAGGTCTATATGCCATTTCCCATCACGACGGGCGATCTGCTCCATGGGATAGCCGGCAGCAGCAAACTGTTCATACACCTCATCACCCACCTCGAAGTTCTGCAACGAAATGCCTGGTCCAATGACAGCCTGCAAAGCCTCAGGCCGAGAGTGATAGGCCATCTGCATCGAGGTGACAGCCACCCCGGTGATATTGGCCACCGTGCCGCGCCAGCCACTATGTACCACTGCAGCAGCATGGTGCTCTGGGTCGTAGAGAATAACAGGGATACAGTCGGCTGTGGAAACACCGATGCAGACGTCGGGCTCATTCGTCATCAGGGCATCGATACCCTCCAGCACTTCTTGGCGCACTTCCTCGGAAAGCCGGAAGAACGTCTTGCCTATCTGAGCAATACCCGTGGCATGTACCTGATGGGGCATGACAAGACGATCGGCTTTAATCTTCAACAACTGGCACAGGGCCTTACGGTTAGACGCGATGTTTTCAGGATCGTCACCACAATAGAGATTCACGTTGAACTCACCGTGGTTGCCCTGACTCACGCCACCATGACGGGTGGAACTGAAGGCGGTGACACCCTCAGCCATATTATAATATGTAAGTTGGGGCTTAAGACTCTTCCTCTTCATACTCAAAGTCTTCGAGATCCTCGATATCTTCTATATCCTCGTCGTCAACATATTCGATATCTTCATCCTCTCCCTCGTCGGCCAGTTCCTGAGCAAAACGGCTCATATCCTTATCGCGATGCACGAGCGTATCCTCGGTCATAACAGAGGCGAGTTTATTGCTCTCGGCATTCAGTTCACGCCAAAGCACATCCTTCAGTTCTTCGAGACCAAAGCCCGTAACGGCAGAGATAAAGACTACGGGCAGATCACCAGGAAGCGTTTCTTTGAGCATCTCAATGAGTTCGTCATCGAGCAGGTCGCACTTTGTGACAGCCAGCACGCGGTGTTTATCGAGTAGTTCGGGGTTAAACTGTGCCAGTTCGTTGAGCAGGATTTCGTATTCGCGTTTAATATCATCGGTATCACCTGGCACCATAAAGAGTAACAGCGAGTTACGCTCGATATGACGGAGGAATCGGAGCCCCAGTCCCTTACCTTCAGAAGCCCCCTCGATGATACCAGGAATGTCAGCCATTACAAATGACTTATTGTCGCGATATCCCACGATACCTAACGAGGGTTCCATCGTGGTAAAGGGATAGTTGGCAATCTTAGGACGGGCATTGGAGAGGGCCGAGACCAGTGTTGATTTACCTGCATTGGGGAATCCTACGAGACCGACATCGGCCAACAACTTCAGTTCGAGGATGATGGTCATCTCCTGCATGGGTTCGCCAGGCTGCGCATAGCGTGGTGCCTGATTCGTAGCCGTTCTGAACTGGAAATTACCCAGTCCGCCACGACCGCCTTTCAGGAGGAGCACCTCCTGACCATCATAAGTGACATCACAGACGTATTTTCCCGTCTCGGCATTATAGACCACCGTTCCACAGGGTACGTCGATATACACATCCTTGCCGTCGGTACCGTGACACTTGTCCTTGCCGCCGTTACCACCGTGCTCTGCGAAGATATGGCGCTCGTACTTCAGATGGAGTAGCGTCCAGTAGTTATGATTGCCGCGCAGGATCACGCTCCCGCCCTTACCACCGTCACCGCCATCGGGGCCACCGTTGGGGTTATACTTCACATGGCGCAGGTGCATACTGCCTTTGCCGCCCTTGCCAGAGCGACAATATATTTTTACATAGTCAACGAAATTAGATTCCATCAATCACTTGGCAGATATCTGCGAAAATACGATCGAGTTCTCCAAGGCCATTGATGTGGTAATGCAGACCTTCCTGCTTGTACCACTCGATGAGAGGCTGTGTCTGACTATGATACACCACGAGACGCTTCTTGATGGTCTCCTCATTATCGTCGGCACGTCCACTCTGCTGTCCGCGCAGGACAAGGCGCTTCATCAGCTCGTCCTCAGGCACGTCGAGCTCGATCATGGCAGCCACCTTGTCGCCACGCTCGCTGAGCATCTGCTTCAAGGCCTCAGCCTGTGG
>JAFYPG010000259.1 GCA_017547605.1 Prevotella sp. | reverse complement strand
CCTTAGGTGCCATGTTTATGTGGGGGCGTAACAAAGACGATGCCAAGAAGCGCGAGCCGCAGGCCAACATCGATTACACCAACTACGAGGAGGATATCTATGTGGGCTATCGTTACTTCGACTCCTTTGGCAAACCCGTGGCCTATCCCTTCGGCTTCGGCCTGAGTTATACCACCTTCGGCTATGAGAACCTGACTTGTTCAGTAAACGGTGATGTCATCACCGTTAAGGTGGATGTCAAGAATACCGGCGACAAGGCTGGCCGTAACGTGGTGGAACTGTTCGTGGCTGCACCCAACAGCAAGAAGGCCAACAAACCTGAGAAGGAACTGCGCAACTATGCCAAGACAAAACTGTTACAGCCTGGTGAGTCGGAGACCGTCACGATGAAGGTGACTACAGAGGATCTTGCCTCGTTCAACGAGAAGGCCTCTGCCTGGAAAACCGATGCTGGTGTCTATACCTTTATGATCTGTTCTTCAGCCAACGATGTCGAGGCCAAGGCTACCGCTAAGGTAAAGGCCTGGACGAAGCAGGTGAACAACGTGATGAAGCCCAACGTGAAACTGAATCTGCTGCGCAGATGAAACATTAAACATTAAAGATTAAACAATAAACATTAAATAAACAATTTATGAGAAAGTCAATTTTAGTGATGGCTCTGGCAATGGTATGCCTCGGAGCCTCGGCACAGGAGAAACTCTTCAACAGTGCCAGTGTTCAGTCTCCCGTCGTCAACAAGGACGGCACAGTGACATTCAACCTCTTTGCCCCCAAGGCCGTGAAGGTGGAGGTGACAGGTGATTTCCTGCCCACACAGCCCATCCAGATCGAAGGCTACGGCACTTACGATGCTCCTGGCGTGGCTCAGTTGAAGGAAGGTAAGAACGGGGTATGGAGCTATACCACCGACAAACTGGCTCCTGAGATGTACAGTTACACCTTTAATATCGACGGTATGACGGGTGTGAAGGATCCTGCCAACATCTATGTGAACCGTGACATCGTATCGTTCACCAATATCTTCATCGTCAGCGATGAGAAAGGTGACAAGGGTGATCTCTATAGCGTGAACGAGGTGCCTCATGGCAATCTGAGCAAGGTATGGTACAACAGTCCTACGCTGAAGATGCAGCGTCGTATGACCATCTATACCCCTGCTGGCTATGACAAGGGTGGTAAGTATCCGGTGCTCTATCTGTTGCATGGTGCTGGTGGTGACGAGAACGCTTGGAGCGAACTTGGTCGTGCTGCCCAGATCCTCGACAACCTGATTGCTACTGGTAAGGCAAAACCCATGATCGTGGTGATGCCGAATGGTAACCCCAACTGTCAGGCTGCCCCTGGTGAGTGGTCTTGGGGTATGTACACACCAGGCTTCCGCGATGGTGGTACTGGTCCTACCGCTCCTGCGGCCGCTTCTATTCCTGAGAGCTTTATGGATATCGTGAACTATGTGGATGCCAACTATCGCACCATCAAGAGCCGTGCTGGCCGTGCTGTCTGTGGCCTGTCCATGGGTGGTGGTCATACCTTCCACGTCAGTCTGCTTTATCCCAACACTTTCGATTACTACGGACTTTTCTCAGCAGGTCTGCACCTGGAGAGTGGTTCATACCAGGCTTCGTTTGCTGATCAAATCAAGAATAGTCCCACCTTTGCACAGCAGTCAGCTAAGCTCTTCGGCAGCAAGCCCAAACTCTACTGGATGGGTATGGGAAAGACCGACTTCCTCTATCAGAGCACCGTTGACCTGCGTGCCTACTGGGACAGCAAGGGCTACAAGTATGAGTATGTAGAGACCGATGGCGGTCACATCTGGCGTAACTGGCGTATCTACCTGACGATGTTCGCCCAGAAGATCTTCAAATAAAAAAGAATCCCCACCAAACGGCGGGGATTTCTTTTATTTACTCAGGTTCTGGATGAACTCCCATTCACTTTCATGGGACTTCACCTTGATCCATGTGTGGTGCGTTACGATATACTCCGAGACACCTACATACGATGCGGCTCCTTTGTGCCAGTCGTAAGTGTAACCCAACTGGGTCCAAGGCAGTGGCGTATCATCCTCATAGGCTGAATAAACGCTGAGACGATACCACTCACGGAAGTTGGTCTCTCCCACCTTGTAATTCTCATCTGCGTATGCAGGGAACTCCAGACTGGTAGAAGTCGTGGTGATGTCAGGATCGTGGGCAGGACGGAAGATACCTGCAGGATCAGCATAGAACTGTACCATGATATTATAGTCGCAGTCAGGACTCAGACCATACATCTGCACCATTCTCATGTGAGCACCAATGCTGTCCAGTCCCTCGTACTCGGCAGCACGGTTCTTCCAGTCCAGTGGCAGTGAAGCCCAGGTGCCCAGTTCGCGATCGATCTGATAGACATCATCACGCCCGAAGAAACGTGCCAGACGGCTCGAATCCACCAGTGTCACCAGCAAGACCATGTCTTTACCGTCGAAGTCGGCCCACTCCTGTCCGGGATAGTCCTTCTTAATAGGCATCAACTGGTTGGAGATCTTGGTAGAATCCAACTGCTTGGCGTCCTCGATGGCCTCGCCCAACTGGGCCCAGAGCAGCGAGTCGTTCTGATACCAGGCGATCCCCTCCTCTTCTGTCTCTACAGGCTGTTGCCTGTTATTCAATAAAAACCAGCCACCCAGTACTACTAAGAGTACTAGGATGGCTGTCATAATAGTCTTCTTCATAAGAGCGTCTTATGCAAAAGGATTCTCTGTGGGATAGTAATCACCCTTCGGGAAGTTGTAGTCGATCTCCTCCACGGGGATACCCATGTACTTCAGAACCTCCCAGAGGTACTTACCAGCGTGCTCGAACATCACGGCAGCGTGGTGAGGATAGTGCTTCTCGATCAGGACGTGACGATAGAAGCGGCTCATGTTCTTGATACCAAAGGTACCGATAGAACCGAATGAGCGAGTTGCCACAGGCAGGATCTCACCCTGAGCGATGTAAGCGCGGAGCTTGGTGTCAGCAGTACTCTGCAGACGATAGACTGTAGCCTTACCAGGCTTCAGGTCACCCTCGAGGGTACCGTTAGTAACCTCAACAGGCAGAGCGCGAGCCATGATACGCTGGAAGCACATCTGGCAGTTGCAAACCTTAGATGAAGCGGTGTTACCACAGTGGAAGCCCATGAAGATCTCCTTGTCGGTGTAGCTGTCGCACTCGAACTTCTTGCCCTTGATGCTCTCCTCGTACATATCCTGAGGTACAGAGTTGTTGATGTCGAGCAGGGTAACGGCGTCCTCAGTGATGCAGGTTCCGATGTACTCAGACAGAGCACCATAGATATCAACCTCACAAGCTACGGGGATACCACGACCAGTCAGACGGCTGTTCACGTAGCAAGGTACGAAACCGAACATGGTCTGGAATGCAGGCCAGCACTTGTTAGCCATAGCCACGAACTGACGAGAACCCTTGTGACCCTCGATCCAGTCAGTCAGCGTCAGCTCGTACTGAGCCAACTTCGGCAGAACAGAAGGAATCTTGTTACCAGTACCCAGTTCAGCAGCCATATCCTTCACGACGTCGTCGATACGTGGGTCGCCCTGGTGCTTCTGGAAAGCCTCGAGCAGGTCAAGCTCTGAGTTCTCCTCGATCTCAACGTCGAGATCATAGAGGGCACGGATAGGAGCGTTACAAGCCAGGAAGTTGTTAGGACGAGGACCGAAGCTGATGATCTTCAGGTTCTGCAGACCAACGATAGCACGAGCGATGGGTGCGAACTCGTGGATCAACTCTGCACAGTGAGCAGCGTCACCAACGGGCTCTTCGGGAATGTAAGCACGGGTCTTACGCAGCGACAGAGCCTGACTGGCGTTCAGCATACCACAGTAAGCATCGCCACGACCGTCGATCAGGTCTTTCTGAGTCTCCTCAGCAGCAGCGCAGAACATCGTGGGACCCTGGAACCAGTCAGCAATCATGGTCTCAGAAATCTCAGGACCGAAGTTGCCAAGATATACAACGAGGGCGTTACAGCCAGCCTTCTGTACGTCAGCAAGAGCCTGCTGAGCGTGGATCTCACTCTCCACGATACAGATAGGACACTCGTAGATACCATCCTTACCAAACTTCTTTTCATACTCAGCAATCACAGCCTTACGACGGTTAACTGCCAGTGACTCAGGGAAACAGTCGCGAGAAACGGCGACGATTCCGATCTTAATTTTAGGTACGTTGTTCATAATGTATTTGTTTAAAATGTAGTAACGCTTAATTTCAGGCTGCAAAGGTAGGTATTTTTTCTGGAATATATATACTCTTTTGTATCAAAAACTTTGTTAATTGTGTATAATCAGTGCAGACTGAGGACTGACGACAACCTTGTCACCCTGAATGGTGCCGAGACCCTGTTCGTTGATGACGCCGTCACAGCACACCTCGGTATAAGTGCCCTTGGGGATGCTGACCTCTGACAGTTCTTTGTTGGCATTGAGGATGACAATGATGTCGCGCCAATCGTCGCGTCCTGCATAATTCTTCAGACGATAGGCGACAGTTCCCTCGGGGCTGTCAAGAAACTCCAGGTGCTTGCGTACGAGATCGGCATTGCCGAGACGGAAGGCCGGATGGTTCTTGCGCAATGCGATCAGGTTCTTGTAATACTCGAACACCTGTGGATACTTCGCCTTGTTTCCCCAGTCCAGATGGTTGATGCTGTCAGGCGATTCGAAAGAGTTGTGCACGCCTTTCTTGTTGCGCAACAGTTCCTCACCGCTGAGCATGAAGGGCACACCCTGAGAGGTGAAGACGGCCGTCTGGGCCAGAAGGTCGAGACGGATGAGTTCGTCTGTCTTGATATGGGGAATACTGGCTTTCAGGCGATCCACGAGACACATGTCATCATGACAACTTACGTAACTGATCATCTGTGTGGGTTCTAATGCCCAGGGCTCTTCAGCGTAGTTCACCTTGGTCATATCGATCTGGGGATGGGCGATGGCTCCGACAATGCCATACTTCAAACTCTCGCTCTCGCTGCCGTCAGCGAGCCATGCGGCCTTGGTGTCATCAGAAAACGGACCACGTAGGGCATCACGGATCTCGTCGGAGAAGGCGGCAATACCAGGCATCTTCATGATATTGGCTTTCATGCCAAGCATACTGTTGGGGATGGCACAGGCTCCTGCGCTCCATCCTTCACCATAGATGAAGATGGTGGGATCGATAGCATTCACGGCTCTACGGATGGCATTCATCGTCTCGATATCATGCACACCCATCAGGTCAAAGCGGAAGCCGTCGATATGATACTCGTTGATCCAGTACTTTACACTCTCAATCATAAACTTGCGCATCATCGGCTGATCACTGGCCGTCTCATTGCCACAGCCAGAGCCATTGGAATAATCACCAGTGGCCGTCTTGCGATAATAGTAATCGGGATAGGTGCGCTGGAAATTGGAATGTTCGATGTCGTAAGTATGGTTATACACCACGTCGAGGATCACACGGATGCCAGCCTCATGGAGTGCCTTTACCATCTGCTTGAACTCGCGGATACGTACCTCGGGCTGATAGGGATCCGTGGAGTAGCCACCCTCTGGCACATTGTAGTTCACAGGATCGTAACCCCAGTTGTATTTGTTGTCGCTGAGACGGGTCTCATCCACAGAGCCATAGTCGTAACTGGGTAGGATATGGATGGCGTTCACACCGAGGTCCTTCAAGTGGTCGATGGCCCAAGGTTCCGTCAGTGCGAGGAACTTACCAGGATATTGAGCATCCTTACGGGCGATGGAGAAGTCGCGGTGGTGCATCTCGTAGATGACAAGGTCTGCGGGCGACTTTGTCACAGGATGCTCATCACAGCACCAATGCTCAGGATTGGTTTTCGCCATATCGATGATGGCCCCGCGCTTGCCGTTGACACCCACGGCTTTGGCGAATACACCAGGGCACTCGCCCCTGCCGACGTCGAAGGTGTAGAACTTACCCATCAGGTCGCCCTTCACGGTGGCCGTCCATTGCTCGTCGGCGGTCCTATTCATCTTGATGGTCTTAACGGCTTTGCCGCCCAGTCCTTCTTTGTAGATGCGTACAGTGACTTTCTTCGCATCGTTGGGAGCGAAGAGTGAGAATACGGTCTTTTCAGGGGTATAGTCCACCTCTTTAAACGTCTGTGCTGCTACCGTTTTCGGCAGCAGCATAGACAATAATCCTGCGAATATTAATTTCTTCATGTTTTATTTGGCAAAGAGTGAAACTGCGAAACCTCCACCAGGGGCTTCCTTGATCTTCAGGGTATCACCAGCCTTGACCACCTTCTTGGTGATGGTGTAGGCCTGGGGATTATGTTCGTAGTGGGCATCCTTCGCATCGGCATAGATGGTACACTCGTACTTGCGGCCCTTGTCGAGGAAGTCGAGTTTCACGACGACGGTATGACCATTCTCATCGCACTTGCCGCCGATGAACCAGTTGTCTGTGCCCTTGGCCTTACGGGCCACGGTGATGTAGTCGGCAGGCTCGGCCTCGAGATACTTCGAGTCGTCCCAGTCGCAGGCCACGTCGCGGATGAACTGGAAGGCATCGTCAAACTTCTCATAGTTCTCAGGCAGGTCGGCAGCCATCTGCAAGGGTGAGTACATCGTCAGGTAGAGGGCCAGTGAACCGGCAATCGTAATGCGTGCCCAAGAGGTGTTGTCGCTCCACTCCGAGAGTTTGGTCACGAAGATACCGGGGGTGTAGTCCATCGGACCGCCCTGCAGACGGGTGAACGGCAGGATGCAGGTATGATCGGGGTTCGAACCGCCAAAAGCCTCGTACTCAGTGCCTCGTGCACTCTCGCCACCAACGAGGTTCGGCCAGGTGCGACAGAGACCTGTCGGACGGGTGGCCTCGTGGGAGTTTACCATGATATGATGCTTGGCAGCCTCCTTGATGACATAGAGGTAGTGGTTGTTCATCGACTGCGAATAGTGGTGGTCGCCACGGGGGATGATATCACCCACATAACCCGTTTTCACGGCGTCATAGCCGTATTTGTTCATCAACTCGTAGGCCTCCTTGATATGGCGCTCGTAGTTCTGGGAACTCGAAGAGGTCTCGT
>JAFYPG010000258.1 GCA_017547605.1 Prevotella sp. | reverse complement strand
CCATCACCCAGATTCCTGGCATCGATGATGAAGTTAAGAAGGCTGCCGCTGCCATCAATGGTGGCAACGATGTGGATTTCCCATTCGGAGCCAACTATCAGTTGTTGCAGCAGGCCATCAATCAGGGACTGGTGAAGCCCGAGACCTTCGAACGTGCCGTGAAGGATGTACTTCGGTTCAAGTTCCGTGCCGGTTTCTTCGACAAGGATGCCTATCTCTACACGAAGGAGAAGATCACCCTCGACAGCCCTGAGGAGCGCCAGACGGCCTATAGCATCGCCACCCAGTCGGTGGTGCTGTTGGAGAACAACGGTATCCTGCCGCTGAAAGTCCCCGCTCCCGACTCTACGGCCTCCACGGTCCATACGCCGATCTCTACGCTCCACGTGCTGCTCACGGGTCCTAATGCCAACTCTTTCTGGGCCATGTGTGGCGACTATACCTATCCCGCCATGTCGTATTTCTGGAAGATGAAGGAGGATGTGCCCGACAATCCCCATATCGTCAGCCTCCTGGAGGGTATGACGAAGAGCAAGCCTGAGGGTGTCCAACTGATGTACTCCCGTGGCTGCGACTGGACGGAAGATATCGAGACGAAGTACAGCGAACTGGGTGATGCACGAGCCTGGGAGTATGAACTGTTGCACCGTAAGGTGGATTCCGGTGAGAAGGCCGACAAGGCCGAAGCCCTCAGCATGGCGAAGCAGGCCGATGTGATCATCGCCGCCGTTGGTGAGAACGTGATGCTCTGCGGAGAGAACCGCGACCGCGAAGGCCTCCGTCTGCCAGGAAAGCAGGAGCAGTATGTCGAGGAACTCATCAAGACTGGCAAGCCCGTGGTGCTGGTGATGTTCGGTGGTCGTGCCCAGGTGGTGTCAGGACTGGCAGAGAAGTGTGCAGCCGTTATCCAGGCCTGGTATCCGGGTGAGGAAGGTGGCCGTGCCGTGGCCGATATCCTCTATGGTAAGGTGTCGCCGTCAGGCAAACTCTCCGTCAGTTATCCCAATACGGAGATCAACGAGCCCATCTGTTATAATCGTTCGATGGAGAAAGACCCGCGTGTCCAGTGGCCTTTCGGTTACGGTCTGACCTACACGACGTTCGAATACAGCGATCTGAAGACCGAGGTGGACGAACAGTGCGTCAACCTCACTTTCGAGTTGAAGAACACGGGCAAGATGGCAGCCGACGAGATCGCCCAGATCTATATCTCTCCAACCGATAGCAGTCAGCAGATCCGTCCCATTCAGTTGCAGGGCTTTACCCGTGTGTCCCTGAGACCAGGTGAGAGTAAGACCGTCAGCGTTCGTCTTTACGACGAGCAGTTCGGTTATTACACCCACGATGGCAACCGTCAGTGGAATATCCAGCCAGGAAAGTATGTCGTGAAGGTGGGTGCCGCTTCTACCGATATCCGTCTGCAGGAGACGATCACCCTCAGTGGCGAACCTGTCAGCATCCCCATCCGCGACAACTATTTCTCCGTCTGCCGATAATGGACAGACTCTGGAACAGGAACTACTGTAAGGTGATGACGGCGAACTTCACGCTGTTCTTCGCCTTCTATGTGCTCACACCCCTGTTGCCGCTCTATCTGAGCGAGCATTTCGGTGCGACGAAGGATGTGATCGGTCTGGTGCTCTCGGGCTATACGATCACCGCCCTGCTGTTCCGTCCGTTCAGTGGCTATGTCGTGGATTCCTTTCCGCGCAAGACGGTGCTGATGATCGCCTTCGGGGCCTTCGCCATCTTCTTCGCGGGCTATCTCGCAGCCTCCACCTTATTATTGTTTATGATCGTCAGGACGCTCCATGGTGGACCTTTCGGTGCATTGACCGTGGCCAACTCCACGGCGGCCATCGACGTGCTGCCCTCCAGCCGTCGTACGGAGGGCATCGGCTACTACGGCCTGAGTAACAACCTCGCCATGGCCATCGCACCCACCATCGGCATCTTCATCTACCAGTTGACAGACAGTTTCGAGTTTCTCTTCTGGCTGGCACTCATCGTGGCCTGTCTGGGCTGGCTCGTAGATGCCACGGTGCAACTGAATCATGGGGACTCTGTGAATCATGGGGACTGGCTCCCATCTGTGCTCCGCTCGCGGGGCACAGTGGTGCCTGTCCCCGTGATTCAGAAGCGACACAAACTCTCCTGGGACCGTTTCTTCCTCGTGCGCGGTTGGCTGATAGGTGTCAATATGGTGGCCTTCGGCTTCAGTTTCGGTGTGCTGAGCAACTACCTCGCCATCTATGGCAAGGAGGTGATGGGCATCATGGGGGGTACGGGCACTTATTTCATGCTCTGCTCCGTCGGTCTGATCCTCTCGCGCCTGCAAGGCGGCAAGGCCCTGCGCAACGGACGGGTGACTCACAACGCCGCTGAGGGCATGGTCATCTCGCTCATCGGCTATACCTTATTTATATTAATGCCGACGCTCTATGAATTATCCATTATCAATTATTCATTATCCATTGCCATCGGCTATTACGGTTCCGCCCTGTTGATTGGTCTTGGCAACGGTCACATGTGGCCTGCCTTCCAGAACATGACCATCAACGTGGCCAGTAACAACCGACGGGGCACGGCCAACTCCACGATCCTCATCTCGTGGGACATCGGCATGGGCCTTGGCATCCTCGTGGGCGGCGTTGTCTCCGAACTCTTAGGCTACGCTGCCGCCTTCTGGACGGTGGTGCTCGTCAATGCCTCAGGCGTCGCCTGTTTCTTCCTCGCCACGAAGGCCTTCTTTCTGAAACGCAATCTCAACGAAACGGTGAAATGACTCTAATGACAAAGATATGAAGAGACTTATCTATTGGCTTGTAGCCGCCATTCTTCTGGCCGGCCCTGTGCTGACCTCGTGCGTGGAGGACGACAACCCTGTTGTCCCCAAGTATGCCACGCTGAAAGAGGCACTGGAAAGCATTGACCGCATCTCGGATATCAAGGAGAATCCAGACACGGCGGCCATCAGGAAGAAGGCGGAGGGATTGCTGGACTATAAGGAGCAATATAGCATGACGTTCCGTCAGGATCTGAACCACGACGTGCAGGGCGGTGAGACGTTCGAGCAGCGCGTGTGCATCCTGTTCCGAGGTTTCGACCGTCCCACCATCTTCGTGACGGAGGGCTACTACTGGGATGAGTTCAAGGACGGGGCAGACCTGGGCATTAACCTGAATGCCAACATGGTGCATGT
>JAFYPG010000024.1 GCA_017547605.1 Prevotella sp. | reverse complement strand
CGACAATCCGTTGCTGTTGGTTAGCCACGACTTCTTCTTCACCATCAACCGCATTCAATTTGCCAGCCCCGTCCGAAATGTACAACGTGATGTGATGGAGGACGAAAACGGCAACTACGTCTATGACCTCACCAATAGAAAGCTATCTATAGAAAAAGGTAACGCTATGTTGGTCGAGATGACGGGTAAGCGTAATAATCTGACGGCACAGCTTTGTATGCTCAATGACATGCAGAGGAGTTTCGACCTATGGCGTCAGAATGAAATGATGATTCCTGTCTTCATGGCAGATACGACGCTTACTAAGGAAAAATGCGACTCTATCGCCGCCAACAGCGAAACGGTGAGCAACATGTATCCCCTTTATCTCTCGATGTTTACGAATCCCTATATCCGCCAGAAGGCCGAACAGTTCTGTCAAGAGCAGATGGCGCAGAAAGAGTTAGCCTCGCCGCTGCCAGAAGGTCCTGGTGCAGAGATCATCCGCGACGTCTTGGCCAAATACCCTGGCCGTTATGTGATGATCGACTTCTGGGGCATGGGATGCGGGCCCTGTCGTGCTGCCATCCAGAGCAGTAAGGCCCTGCGTGCCGAGATTGCCAAGCGCGATGACGTGAAACTCGTCTTCATCGCTGGAGAGCGTACCACAGAGGGTAGCGAAGCCTATAAGAAATACGTGGCAGAATGGCTCGCTGGCGAGGATGCCGTCTGCGTTACTAATGCCGATTTCCGCCGTCTGCAGGAACTCTTGGAGTTCAGCGGCATCCCCCACTACGAGACCTTCACCCCCGATGGCCGTCGTGTGCGAGAAGATATCCAGATCCATGGCCTCCATAACTTTGATTACGAACTGCAATCCCTGAAAGAGAAACTGAAATGAAGAATAGAGAATGTCCATATTGCCATCAGACCGTATCCCTGAAGCGATGTTTGAAATATCTGCTCAGGGGAACGGACTATCCGACTGTCTGCGATCATTGTGGCAGAAGCATCAAACTGGCGAAGGAGCCGAAGCCAGGGTTTAAGTATAGTTTTGTGATGGGGCTCCTCTGCATCTATATCCCCATGCAAACGTGTCTGTATGTGTTCCACACGACATTTGTCGAGGCATTAATCTGTGCTTTGCCCTTTGTCATCATGTGTATTACTGTGTGTGCCTATCTGACCCTTCGGACTCTATTCTTCAGCGGAGACATTTAAATAGTAAACGATATGAACGAAATTAAAATCAAAGTATCCATCAAGGTATGGATTTACATTCTTTTGGCTGTGGCAGCATGCTTTGCTATTCTTATGGTTATTAGCAGAGTCGTTGGAGGCCCAGGGGCTATAGGGGCAAATAAGTATCACATGATATGGATGTTCATCTGCATGACTTCAATCATTTTAGTCCCTGCCTACATCAAGCGCCGGACCTATCTTGTGATCACTGATCAACAGTTGAGGGTGAACGCCCCAGAGCCATGGGTCGTGAAGCTGTCAGGCGTTGACTCTTTCTATGTTGACAAATACAACGGCCGCAAATTTATTGGGATACGCTATAAGGATAACATCGAGGGCGGCATTACTGACGAATGGGTTGCCAAAGGCCGCAAACAACGCTTAAAAGCCACCCTCCAGGGCTACCCCTATGAGATCTATGTAAGAGGACTCTCAAAAACACCGCAAGAGATATGCGACCTGCTGAACGCTAAACTCACTGAGAACCGTCCCCTTTGAGTTCGAACTCCCAGTGATTGCGGAATCGACCTCCAATGGCCACATAGAGGGAATACCTACCTGGGGCGGGTAATTCGCTGAGGGGAATTTTTACGCTCCCCAACGGGATATTCTTCCCAATAGGCAGTTGAGCCACAGCAAGTTGTCCGCCCTGCACCACCTTCATACTGTCATCGCAGATGAAATAAGTGACACGAGCAGCCTGTATCTCACCATAGAAAGCACTACAGGTCTCTAAAGGCACCTCCAGCGTGTCAGTCATCACTATCGGATCCTTCGGCATCGTAGCCAGCGGCACGATGGGCGCACAGAACTCCATCCACTCCTTCACAGGCTCATTCTTCTCAGGCCAAGTAAAGTCCTCCAACTGGAAGCCCCTGAAATCGGCCGTCTTCAGATTACGCTCTATGCGTTCCTTATAATAACCGATAGAAAAATCCTTCTCTGCGGGAATTCGTTCGATACCCTCCACCTCCGCCATCATCAGCGAGGGATGATGGCCATAGGCATTGATCACACGCTTTGTCTGCTTCTCGCCGACTATCCCCCCAGGCTGCAACAGCAACCCCAGTTTATCTGCCATAGCAAAGGCTGCCTCCGTAGGACAATAACCCTCAAAGCGAATATGGTTAAATCCCCACTGCTTATACTTCTTGAGCAGATCAAGCCATGCCTGTTCATCAGAGAGTGTGCTGCCCGACTCCAACCCAGGATTACGCATCACCACACTGCGCAGATACAGTGGACGACGATTGATCATCACCTGCGAACTGTCTGTCTTCAGCTCCCGCATGCCTATGGTTGACTCAGAAAAACAGTCGCCAAAGTCGATGAAGAGGAGATAGAGGTGCGGATGGAACTCATCCCAGAGAGCCACCTCATTGCCCAAGAACATATCGAAGGTCGAGTGTCGCTTCGTCATGTTATAATAGCGTCGGATGATGCCTGCCGAATCGACGTCCGTACGCTGCGCCATCACCTCTACGATATAATCATCGAACCGCAGTCCGTCGCCGCCCATGGTCACATCCAAGTGCACCCTGCCATCAAAAGGATACGGCTGGATATGCAACTCGCGAAGATACAATAGTCTCGAACCCGCTCGCAGTTCCATCTTTCCGAAGATACCATTCCTCTCCGACTTCGCCACGCACACTGCCACAGTATTCCGCTGTCCGGGAACGATTAACTCTGTCACGTCATACTCGTGGGGGGCACATCGTAACGAATCGTGACCCACCTTCTGGTCATTCACATAAATCGTGGCATCCGCATACAGCCGCTCCAAATAGAGTGTGATGCGCTGCCGCTGCCAGTCCTGAGGCACATACACACCGCGCCTGTACCACACCATCCCATCAGCCTTCACCTCACCAGGCAGCATCACGTAGTCGCCATACTTTGGTGATTCACCGATGGCGTACTCCCATGAGCCTCCCAACTGGATAGGCTTCTGGGCATGAGCCGACAAGCACAAAAGGAAGGTTAAGCAGAATATGGTCTTGAGTCGATTCATCCTAAAATCTTTCTGTAACAGCGATGACGGCGGTGGATCGTGGCCTCCAGGTACTGCCACTGCGAGAGCACACCATCATTGGTCTCCATCATCGGACCCGTTTCTGCCCACTCAAAACCGTAGGCCTGGAACTGACGAATCAGGTCGTCGAAGATCAGTCCATTGGCGCCCTTAGCACGGTATTCGGGCAACACACCGATGAGAAGCAGATCCACGATGGGCGTCTTGTGCCACTTCAGGATCTTCAGTACCTGCCACCACCCCATGGGGAACAGCCGTCCGTCACGCGTCTTTTGCAAAGCCCTCGAGAATGAGGGGAAGGTGATGCCGAAACCCACCATTTCATCACCGTCCATAATGGCCGTCACGAGGTTCAGGTCGGCAATCTTGATATAGTCGTTTACGAGTTTGTCGATTTGCTTATCCGAGAGTTGGCTGAAACCATAGAGATCCTTGTAGGTGGCATTCAGCAGGTCGAACACCTTACGGCCATAGCCTTCATTGATTAGTTCGTGACGGGTAAACTTATGCACCCTCAGCCCATAGCGGCGACGCACCATCTCCGTCACTTTCGCGAACTTCATGGGCACCTCCTCAGGCACCTTCACCTTGCACTCCACGTAGTCGTTGTCTTTCTTGAAGCCGTCCATCCGTTCCATGTGCTGCGGATAGTAGGGGTAGTTGTAGTTCACGTACATCGTAGAGAGTTGGTCGAAGCCCTCCACCAGCATACCCTCGCGGTCGGTGTCGATGAAGCCCAGCGGACCGGCTATCTCCACCATTCCCCTGGCCTTACCCCAGTCCTCAACAGCCTTCAACAAAGCCGTCGATACTTCAAAGTCGTCGATAAAGTCAAACCAGCCGAAGCGCACCTGATGACAGTCCCAACGCTCGTTGGCCCTACGGTTGATGATCGCCGCTACGCGCCCCACAATCTTCCCGTCCTTGTATGCCAGGAAATAGGCAGACTCACAGCATTCAAACGAGGGGTTCTTATCGCTGCGCAGCGTGGCCATCTCGTCGAAATACAGGAAGGGCACGGCACAGTCATTGCCGCGATATAGGTCGTAGTAGAACTGCACAAACTGTTTCAGTTCTTTTTTGGTTGTTACCTCACGAATTTCAATCATTGTTGATTCACCTTTTAGGTTTCAGAGTGCAAAGATAGACAAAAAAGCCGAAAGTCCAAAACTTTCGGCTTTTTTATTACTGAAACCATTAAGTATTCATATCCTGACTACTTCTTCAGCACCTTCCTGCCGTTGACAATATAGATGCCGTCAGGCAGACCGTCAAGCGAATTCACTTGATGACGCACCTTGAGCCCCCTCAGGTCATAAACATCGAACGGCCCTGTGATGGCAGAATTCTCATTCATGCCCTTGATACTTGTCACGCCATCGGGGAGCGAGACACTTGTCAAGTTGGTCCAATTGGCGAAAGCACCTGCAGCAATAGTCGTCACGCGGAATCCCTGTATATGCGAGGGGATCTCCAAAATTGTCTCGGAGCCATGTTGCCCTCCGAGGATTGTAATCTTCGCAGTTATATTAAGAAAAAAGCCGAAAGTTTTGGACTTTCGGCT
>JAFYPG010000257.1 GCA_017547605.1 Prevotella sp. | reverse complement strand
TCACCAAGTGCTTAGGAACACCGGCTACCGGCATGATATACGGCAGGTTGATCTCCGTGCTCGTAGAAGAAGACAACTCGATCTTGGCCTTCTCGGCAGCCTCCTTCAGACGCTGCATAGCCATAGGATCGCTCTTCAGGTCTGCACCCTCGTCGTTCTTGAACTCCTGTACGAGCCAGTCGATGATCACCTGGTCGAAGTCGTCACCACCCAGGTGAGTATCACCGTTGGTAGAGAGTACCTCGAACACACCACCACCGAACTCGAGGATAGAGATATCGAATGTACCACCACCGAGGTCGAACACAGCGATCTTCATATCCTTGTTGGCCTTATCGACACCGTATGCCAGGGCAGCGGCTGTCGGCTCGTTCACGATACGCTTTACCTCGAGACCAGCGATCTGTCCGGCTTCCTTAGTAGCCTGACGCTGAGAGTCAGAGAAGTAGGCAGGTACGGTGATCACGGCTTCCTTCACCTCCTCGCCGAGATAATCCTCTGCGGTCTTCTTCATCTTCTGAAGCACCATGGCAGAGATCTCCTGCGGGGTGTACTTGCGGCCGTTGATGTCCACACGGGGATAACCACCCTCATTCACTACTGAATAAGGTACGCGAGCGATCTCCTTCTCGGTCTGCTGCCAGTTCTCACCCATGAAACGCTTGATACTGTAAACGGTGTTCTTCGGATTCGTGATGGCCTGACGCTTGGCAGGATCACCGATCTTACGCTCACCATTCTCCACAAAGCCAACCACAGAAGGTGTCGTACGCTTACCCTCACTGTTGGCAATCACTACCGGCTCGTTACCCTCGAATACGGCAACACAGCTGTTCGTAGTTCCTAAGTCAATTCCAATAATCTTTCCCATAATTCTATATTTTTAATTGTTATTAATCGAAAAATGTCACAAATTTGTGTGCAAAGCATGTGCCAAATTGTCTATTTTAAGGAAAAATGTTTTTTATCACGTCATTTTGGCACAAATAATTTGGTGATTCAATGGATTTGTGCTATCTTTGCACTCGGAATTCTAAAAATAAAACTATCGGTAGTTATGAAGAAGACTATTTTGACAACCTGCGTTGCATTTTTCTTTCTGGCAGCTATGGCTCAGGAGAATCCTTACATCGTGAAAACCAGTGGGGCTAAGAAGCATGCTCAGTCAGGTATTGCTGAGGGGCTGAATCTTGCAGCTCAAGAGCAGGAGACAGCGACGGACTTTATTAGTCAGAACTTCAAATTTTATAGTCTCTGCGACTGGCAGGAGGGTATGAAGTTCATGGTGATGCCAGAGAAGTACGACCTGGTGGTCAAGACCTTTACGGACGCTGCCACAGGAAAGGATGTCAGCAGCATGCCCTTGAAATATAAGATCATGATCTACAAGGGGCATCATGAGAGTGCTGACGGGCGCTCGCGTATTGATTTCTATTGTCAGGACAATGGTCGTAACTACTACTACGAGATTCCTGGTGGTTCTTTCGAAGACCATTGCTATAAGAAGGAAGGTGTGCCCACGCTGGCATATCTCGGTGATGTCGATATCGCCCGTGAGAAACTGATGGGGAAGACGCTTTATACCAAGACCCAGTATTATCGTGTTGACACGGAGTATGATGGTGACGGTTTCCAGAATGTCACGGTTGACAAGGACATGGAAGTCAAGGTCACAAAAGTGGGCGTTGGTACGCGTAGCTATCCCGTGAAGATTATCGTGGAGGATAAGGATGGTAATGAGTTCTATCAGAATGTGGCCATCTCGAAGACCAACAGTGGCATGCGTGACGATGAGTTTGTCATGGATGAGGCCAAGTATCTCTTTGGCAATTCTTTCGAGTTGGTGGATGACATCATGTCCATCAACAGTTATAACTACAAGACTTATATCGGTAAGATCATTCATACGAAGTTCAGGACGAAGTTGCTGAACGAGAGCACGAAGAAGATTCAGTCTATCCCTCGTCTGATGGAATATCAGATAGAGGCCATGAATCCGCATAAGACCGATGATAAGTTCACGCTGAAGCTGAAGAATACGACGTTGGGAACCTATTTCTATGGTGACTTCGTGCTTGATGCCCATCGTGCAGAGAACCAGGAGGAGTACTTTGGCTACATCTTCGCCCCTGGTCCTGGCAAGAAGATCCAGACCTCTGAGGGTAGCCGCGCCATGATGCGTAACGGCCACGTAGGTATCGGTTTCACTGAGGATGAGGTGATGATGGCTGCTGGTGAGCCCGATCAGGAGATCAAGGGTGAGGCTGGCCTGTTTACTTGGGTGTTCAACCGCTCCAACAATAAACTGTTGTATGTGGATTTCGACGGTAGTGGCGTTGTCACTAAGACTTATACCAAGGATGGTCCTAAGAAAAGTACACCTACAACCCGTAAGGGAGGTAAGCGTACGACTTCCAAGAGTGGCAGTAGTTGGAAAAACGGAAAAGGTACTCCACTATAAATAATAAATCCCAGCCAATCGGCTGGGATTTATTATTTTAATCTTTATCAGAGATGGCCTGCATGATCTTGGCCTCTAGTTCCTCGCAGAGCTCTGGGTTGTCCAGTAGCAGTTGCTTCGTGGCATCGCGTCCCTGAGCCAGTCTGGAGTCTCCGTAGGAGAACCACGAGCCGCTCTTCTTGATGATGTCGTACTCCACACCGAGGTCCACGATCTCTCCAACTTTCGAGATACCTTCGCCGAAGGTGATCTCAAACTCTGCCTTGCGGAAGGGAGGAGCCACCTTGTTCTTCACGATCTTCACACGTACCTGATTACCGATGGGCTGGTCACCGTCTTTCAGTGTCGTCACCTTACGGATATCCAGACGTACGCTGGCGTAGAACTTCAGGGCGTTACCACCCGTGGTGGTCTCTGGATTGCCGAACATCACACCAATCTTCTCTCTCAGCTGGTTGATGAAGATACAGGTGGTGTTGGTCTTCGAGATCGTTGCCGTCAGCTTGCGCAGGGCCTGACTCATCAGACGCGCCTGCAGTCCTACGGCCGAGTCACCCATATCACCCTCGATCTCCTTCTTCGGCGTCAAGGCAGCCACGGAATCCACGACAATAATATCGATGGCACTCGAACGGATCAGCTGGTCTGCGATCTCCAGGGCCTGTTCACCGTTGTCGGGTTGAGAGATATAGAGATTATCGACATCCACACCCAGTTTGGCGGCATAGAAACGGTCGAAGGCATGCTCTGCATCGATGAACGCTGCGATGCCACCGGCTTTCTGGCACTCGGCAATAGCGTGGATGGCCAGCGTGGTCTTACCAGAGGACTCCGGACCGTAGATCTCGATGATACGGCCTTTGGGATATCCGCCAACGCCGAGGGCGGCATTCAGACCGATACTGCCCGTGGGGATCACATCGACATGCTCTATCTGTTCGTCACCAAGTTTCATAATACTACCCTTGCCGAAGTCCTTTTCGATCTTTGACATAGCGGCTTGCAGGGCTTTCAACTTTTCCTGTTGCGGGCTCATGGCCTCGCCTTCTTTTTCTTTTGCCATAGCTTTTAGAAATTTAAGTGTTAATGATTATAGTTCGAGGTCTCCGTCGAACACTTCGTGCCAGGGGAGTCCTTGTTTATTCAATTGTTCCATGAATGGATCGGGATCGAAGTCCTCCACATTCCACACACCGGGTTTCTTCCAGATACCCTTGACGAACATCATCGCACCAATCATGGCGGGCACACCTGTGGTATAACTCACACCCTGCATGCCCGTCTCCTTGTAGGCCTCCTGATGCTTGCAGTTGTTATACACATAATAGGTATGCTCCTTGCCGTCCTTGATACCCCGGATGCGACAGCCGATGCTGGTCTCACCCTCGTAGTTCTCACCGAGATCCTGCGGATTGGGCAGTACGGCCTTGAGGAACTGCAGGGGCACGATCTTCACCTTGGCCGTGCCACTTCCATCAGCCAGCGGTGCCTCGTACTCAATCTCGTCGATGCGGCTCATGCCGATGTTCTGGATCACGTCGAGGTGCTTCAGGTACTGTTCGCCGAAGGTCATCCAGAAGCGGCCCTGCTTGATGGTGGGGTAGTTCTTGACCAGCGACTCCAGTTCCTCGTGGTGCAGCAGATAACTCTCGCGAGGGCCGATGTTAGGATAGGTGAGGGGCTTGTGTATCTCCAGCGGCTCCGTCTCTATCCATTGTCCGTCCTTATAGTAGATGCCTTTCTGGGTAATCTCGCGGATGTTGATCTCCGGGTTGAAGTTCGTGGCGAAGGCATGGTGGTGGTCACCGGCATTACAATCCACGATGTCGAGGTAATGGATCTCGTCGAAGTGGTGCTTGGCAGCGTATGCTGTATAGACGCCACTCACGCCCGGGTCGAAGCCGCAGCCGAGGATAGCCGTCAGTCCTGCCTGTTCGAAGCGGTCCTTGTAGGCCCACTGCCAAGAGTATTCAAAGTGCGCCTCGTCCTTCGGCTCGTAGTTGGCTGTGTCGAGGTAGTTACAGCCACAGGCCAGACAGGCATCCATGATCGTCAGATCCTGATAGGGCAGGGCGAGGTTGATCACAAGCTCAGGGTGGTAACTGTTGAAGAGCGCCTTCAGTTGCTCCACGTCGTCGGCATCTACCTGCGCCGTCTTGATGTCCATCTTATAGCCAGCCTTGTGGATATCTTCCACAATCTTGTCGCACTTGGCCTTCCTCCGCGAGGCTATCATAAAGTCGGTAAACACGTCAGCATTCTGTGCGATCTTGAATGCTGCCACCGTAGCGACGCCTCCGGCGCCAATCATCAGAACTTTTGCCATATCTACTTAGTTTGTTTTTTTACTGATTTCGTCAGGTTTAATGTTGAGGGCCGCCATCAGCGAGTATCCCAGTATCTCCTGTCGGAAGTTCCCTCCGGGCATGGGCTGCATGGCGAAGACGGTGATACGCTTATTGTCGTCATCCTCAATGCGGTTCAGTGTCTCGCGTACCTTATTATATATATGTATGTCCTCAGCGTTGGGGATCACCATGATACGTTTTACCTCTTTCTGGGCGGAGATCAGCTGGAGTGCATCCACGAAGAAGGCGCCATAGCCCACGAGTTCCTCCTCAGCGTGATACGCATCGAATACGAACTCTCCGAGGTGATCCTTGAAGGCCTTGTTGGTCAGATCATCCGCGTAGTTTGAAGGTGTGAAGTTGTCGAGCTGCAGTTTGTTTTTAGAGTGTATGAGCACCACCTGTGTCAAATTGTCACCCTGTCGCAGTCCGCCGTCGAGCGCCACGCAGTCCGCCCATAGGGCCATGTCGGCCTTAGGGATCTGGCGCCCGAGCATCCGCTCGAAATTCACAATGAGGTTAAACGCGACTTTATCCACATAGTCAGCATCGACTAATATCACGTTTTCGCTCCATTTTCCTTCTTGTATGTTGTCGTTCATATCGTTGGTGCAAAGTTACGTTTTTTTAGAGATAATACAAAACAAATATCAAATAAAAAATCCTAAATAACGACTAATAATGTTTCGCCAGACTATTTGTTAGTCTGGCTATCCCCACTGAAGTTGAAACGGATGATCTCTTCTTCACCCCAGGCTATGCCAGTGATGGTTCCTGTGAGAATGACTCCTGTTTTGGTGTATGTGCCATCAATGGTGACCTTGTGGTTGGCAGACAGTTCCTTTTCGCATATATAAGAATAGGTGGAATCATCGACCATGATACTGATGGTAGGTTTGCCAACAGATGGCAACTGGTAGATATTGACATCTTCTTTCTTCCAGGTACTGCCGTCAGCCTGTTTTTCTAACTGGACAGTACATTTCCCGTTTTCCCCCTGACAGGTTCCATTCAGGAGGATGGAATCATAGAAGGGAGCAATACTGACACTGACCCTTTCTGTCGCCTGGGGTACATCCATGATGGTAATGCTGACGATCTGACAGACCTCCCGCCTCATTTCCAGTGTGAGAGCATTGTTTTCCTTTGTAACAGTGACGGCAGCGTGGGCAGTCATCAGGTCGCCATACATTTTCCCTTCTCTTGGACTAATGACAGATGTCTTTTCCGCATTCTCAAGTGTGGGGAGTATGAGACGGTCATCATCTGCTCCGCCAATGGCGTAGACATCATACTCACCTTCCGTCAGTTTGATAGTGAACGACGTGTCAGCTTCCTCCAGGGTCTGTGTGGTGACACACTGTTCTTCGCCGTTGAAGACATAGATGCGCATTGGCGTTGCAATCACCTTGTCACCGTTCTTTTCATCACTGCGGGTGAGCACTGTCAGACGGCTGTTGCGCTCCATCCAATTGTTGTTCATCACTTCCTTGCTGCATGAGCACAAGGTCATCATACCGCTCATAGCGGTTGCTAAAAATACAGTTTGAATCTTCATAATCTGTCTTTCATAATTGGTTAGACATAAAATCAACTGGTGCAAAGGTATATGATAATTCTGAATTATCCAAATAATTAGAGGCTTTTTTCCTTATCATCAAAAAAAAAGTAAAATTGCAGTCTGCTTTTCTCACTTATTTCGTAACTTTGCACCCCGAAAATCAAAACAACTTAATAGTATCAAGCAAAATGTCAACATTAACGGTACTGATTGTCGTCGTCTTTTGTATTGGCTATCTGTGTATAGCCTTGGAAAGTTTGACGCGAGTCAACAAGGCTGCTATCGCCTTGCTGATGTGTGTGTGCTGCTGGACCTTGCTGATGATGGGACCTGCAGCCTATTATCCTGAAGTGGCAGCTGATGGAGTGGTTCACCACATTGCCGAAGTTATCGAACACCATCTGGGTGATGCCGCCGGTACGCTCTTCTTCTTGATGGGCGCCATGACCATCGTGGAGATCGTCGATTCCAACGGTGGCTTCAACTTCGTGCGCGATGCCATCAAGACGCGCTCTAAGCGCAAACTGATGTGGCGCATGGTGTTGATGACCTTCTTTCTCTCGGCCATCCTTGACAACCTCACCACCTCGATCGTGATGATCATGGTGCTGCGTAAACTGGTACAGAGCCGCGGTGACCGACTGATCTATGCCGCGCTCGTAGTGATCTCCGCCAACTCCGGTGGCGCTTTCTCGCCGATAGGCGATGTGACGACGATCATGCTGTGGATCAAGGGCGTGATCACCACCCAGGGTGTGATTACGGAGATATTTATTCCCTCGCTGGTATCTATGCTCGTGCCTGCCTTTATCCTGCAATATCAACTGAAGGGAAAGTTCGACAAGTCGCTGAACCTGCCCAAGGCCGAAGTGAGCCGCTTTACGCAGGGACAGCGCAACGTGATCTTCTGGCTTGGTGTGGGTGGCCTCTGCTTTGTGCCCGTGTTTAAGACGCTGACACACCTGCCCCCGTTTATGGGCATCCTGCTCGTACTTGGTGTGCTTTGGACGGTGACGGAAGTTTTCCACTACAATACTGCGGAGGACGATACGATGGCCAAGCGTGTGAGCGACCTGCTCTCGAAGATAGACCTTTCAACGATTATGTTCTTCTTAGGTATCCTGATGGCTGTAGCCGTGCTACAGGAGGTGGGTGTGCTCACGATGCTGGGTGGCGTACTGGATACGACCTTCGAGGGTAATCACTTCCTCGTAACGGGTATCATCGGTGTGCTGTCGTCGATAGTGGATAATGTACCACTTGTGGCTGGCTGTATGGGTATGTATCCTGTGGCTGCCGCTGGCGACATGGCCGTGGATGGCATCTTCTGGCAGTTGCTGGCCTACTGTGCCGGTGTTGGAGGCTCGATGCTGATCATCGGCTCTGCGGCTGGTGTGGTCGTAATGGGACTGGAGAAGATCACCTTCGGCTGGTATATGAAAAAGATTACATGGGTAGCCTTTGTGGGCTATCTCGCAGGTATGTTCATTTACTGGGTGGAGAGGGCCATCTTCTTCTAGACAAGCCCTCCCGAATGCTTACAGGGGATCCACATCCAGAATGTGGATCCCTTTTCTTCGCCCTCTGAGGTGACACCGATGTGACCGTTGCAACGGTCGGCGATGGCCTGGCAGATGCTGAGACCGAGACCAGTGCCCTGCACGAAGTCATTGAGTTTCACGAAGCGCTCGAAGACGCTGGCTTGCTTCTCCTTGGGAATGCCGACACCACTGTCTTCGCAGTAGAAGTACAGACCGTCGGACTCGCCCAAACCGTCCTTAGTCACACGGCTCTCATGGCGGTAGCCTACCTTGATATGTCCCTGATGGGTATATTTTACGGCATTGGTGACAAAGTTGGTGAGTACCTGCTGGACACGGCCGAGATCAAGCACGGTGACGTAATCCTTGTAGGGATTGTCCTTGATGAACTCCACACCCGGATTCTGCACGCGCTGCGCCAGCGTCTGGCACATGTCGTCGAACTCCTTGGCGAAATCCACCTCTTTGGTCTCGATGGCGAGGGTCTGGCCCATGCTGGAGGCCTCGAGAATATCGTTGATGAGGCGCATCAACATGTCACAGTTATTGCGGATGATGCGGATGAACTCCAGTCGTTCCTCCTTGGTATCGACCACGGGCAGCAGGTCGCTGAAGCCGACAATGGCGTTCAGCGGCGTACGGATCTCGTGGGTCATATTGGCCAGGAAGGCGCTTTTCATCTTACCGGAGTTCTCGGCGCGGGCCGTCTCCTCCTTCAGTTGTTTCTGCGTCTCCATCAGTTTGGTGATGTTACGGGCGATACCGAAAAAATGCGTCAGGTTGCCGTCTTTGTCCATACAGGGAATACCGCTGATGGCGTACCATACGGGATGGTTCTCCATCGGTGTGTATTTATAGTGGTAGATGGCACTATAGGGCTTTTTGGCCATCACGCATTCTGAGATCTTTTTATTCACTTCTTGGGGATCTGCACTGTCAATGCCAATGAAGAAATCCTGAATAGTCTCCTTGAATTCACTCTTACGGGCTGAACGACTAATGGTAATCATTCCTGTGTCCAGATAATAGTTCCAGATGAACATCTGACTGTTCTCCAGCAGATAATTCAACTGACTCTCATAACGGAGGATGGCCTCATTGCTGCGCATGATCTCTGTTTCGTGCTTGCGCATCTCCAAATACATCTGGCGTTCGTCTGTTATGTCGCGAGCCGTCACCACATAGTAGCGCAGTTGACCAAAACTATCAATAGTGGGGCGTATTCTCAGCTCAATATACTTTTTGATATTGAACTCGGCATAGTGCATCTTCTGACATACGTGGAACTCCTCATTGTTCTTGGGATTGAACTGCTCTTTAAAGAGTGGTACGTCGAAAAGGCACAACTGTCGGAAGAACCTCTCTCTCTCTCTGTCAAACTCACAGAGACGTTTCATCTTGTCGTTGAGGTCAATGAGCATACCGTCCTTGTCGTAGAAGGACATGGCTATCAGGTTGGTCTCAAACATCTTGATGTACTTGTTACCAATCTCGCTGTTGATACGCTCTTCCTCTATCTCATGCGTGATGTCTTTCATGGAATAGACGATAAAACGTATCTTGCCATTCTCCTTTTCGGGGACGGCATTGCCCTGGATGAAGTGCCATTCCGGATGCTCTTCTGTCCCTAAATTAAAGCGACGGGTGAATGTCCACAAGTCAGATTCTCCCGTGATTAGCGTGTTATTACGGCGCTTGGATTCTTCGCGAATCTCCTGAGGCAGACGATTGAACATTTCTTCGCTCGTCTGTCCTTCTTCCGGGAGCATCGCTCCATAGAGATTACGGAAGTGATCCTGCTCGACGTCATATTCTGTCACGTAAAGGTTACCCATCTTGAGCGCTTGCGACATCATATTGTTGATATCCGAGGAACGGATGGTGGCATTCTTTACACGATTCCTGATGAGACGGCTGAGCAGGAATCCCACAATGATGGCAATGATGGAACCTGCAAGAGCGATAAGCGATATCGGTGACGAGTCGTTGTGGATACGCTCGGGATAGTACCATTTGTCGTGGATGACCTGCAACTCTCCAGACTGCTCCAGACGGGCAAAGGCGTCGTCAATGGCGGTGATGAGTTCCTTGTCATAACCAATGATGCGGAGTTCTCCTGCGGGAATGTCGGTATCGTCGAGTACCAGACTGTCGAGTCCAAACTCTCTGATTTTCATCTTCAGGGGCAACTCTCCCCAGATATAATAGGAATTCCTACCGTTGCGGATGCTGGTAAGCGCCTCCTTCGGGGAACGGTATTCCATGGTGAACTGAGGATCATACTGCTGGATGCTCAACGGAGCATAGTCGTTTTTCTTCACCATGAGCGTGTCACCGGGTTCCAGTTGACTGATCTTCTGAAACGGTTTCTGACTTTTCCGTCTGACGGCTTTCAGCGGATAGTAAGTGATCATGTTTTGCGTCATCACATAGGGTTGTTTCCTGTAAACCCCTGTGAGGGCATGGATAAGGTCAGCCTTACGGTCTTCGAAGGTCTTGGTGGCTTGGTACCATTCCTGCATGACAAACTGATGGGGTACGTTCAGTTTGTCCAATACGAGGTTGAGTACCTCGACATTATAGCCGTCAGGCTCACCGTTGTCATTACGGAACTCGTATGGCGGGAATTCCCAGTCGCTGGCAATAATCAGCGGGTGCTCTTGGGTGTATTCACGTGCATATTGTGCTCTTGCAGGCAATAGGATGCCAGCGTAGAACAGACAGGTGATGATGGATATGATGATCTTTCTGCTCATGATTGCTTTTTCTTTATATTCTGTCCATTTCAAGAGATTTACAAGGAACAGTGAACCATACACTGGTGCCCTTGCCTGTTTCGGACTTGATATTGATGGTGCCTCCGAGGTGTTGGATAAGATCATGACAGATACTCAGTCCCAGACCTGCCCGTGTGTTGTTTCCGTCACCTGTGACGAACCGCTCGAAGATATGCGTCAGCATGTCTTCTGGAATACCTTCACCGGTATCATCTACTGCCACTATCAGTTCATCACCAAGGTAGTCGTAACGTACGAGGATACGACCTTCTGTGGTATGCTGTACGGCATTGGTGATAATCTTATCAATGATGATGCTGACGTTAGGTTCATCAATATCTATTACCAGTTTCCTGAAAGGTTTCTTTACTATATACTCCACATTGGGTTTCTTGTCGTTGTCCCAGATGTTCGCGCATTTCTGCTCTATGGCTTTGGCAAAATCCACGGGGCGCGTCTTCATCGTGATCATATCGGCATCGAGACGTGAGAGGAAGAGGATGTCGTTGATGAGTTTGAGCAGTTTGGCGGAGTTCTCTTTGATCTCGTTGATAAAGACGGTCTCATCATTCTGTGAGTGTTCCATCTGGAAGAGCTCTGCGAAGCCTACGACAGCGTTGAGTGGGGTGCGGATCTCGAAGCTCATGTTGTGGAGGAAGGCGTTCTTTACCACTTCCACCTCCTGGGCTCTGAGCGTCTCCTTTGCTAATTTCTCCTCCATATCCTTCAACTGACTGATGTCACGGCACATGCCGAAGTAATCCTTGATCTTGCCATCCTTGTCATGATAGGGGATGAAGTGGAACTGCAGATGCAGGATTTTCCTGTTCCTACCGTGGATCGTGGTCTTTACTTCGATATGTGTAGTGCCGCTTGTCTGGTTGTCCATACTGTTGAGGAGGCGCTCCACCTTCTTCTTTGAGCGTTCGTCCACAAGGTTCATCAGTCGCGTCTGCGTCAGGGTGTATTCCTCATGGCTAGCCTCGCTGAAGATCGTGAGCAAGTGGGTCTCAATGTCATATTTCACAATACGTATACTACCCACCTTTAGCACGTAGTCGATATTGCGGATATATTCAGAGATTTCGTTATTGGCATTCTGGAGTGCTACCACGTTTTTCTCCAGTTGCTGGTAGGAGTCAGCCGTCTCCGTGACATCACGGCCAGTACCGAAGATACCAATCAGTTTGCCATTGACATCCTGGATGGGCAGAAGCTGCAGTTCGTAATAGAGTTTTTTTCTCTTCAGCATCCTGTTAAGCGCACGGTTATCTGATAAGTCGGATATCTGCGTCAGATACATCAGTTCGAAGTTATCTAACGGAACATCCATGCCGAGCACATCATTGATAGAGATCTTCATCTTCCTGATAGTCTCGATATCTGTGCCAAGGGCTGTCAGGGCTTTCTGGTTGATATCCTGAATGATACCGTGTTCATCGTAGAACACCATGTCAATCATCGCCGTCTGGAAGATGGCCTGATAACGTAGCATGGTGTCTTTGACTTTTAGTTGTCTCAGCAGTTCGTTAGTGACATCACTGCGTGTGCATAGAATGGTGATGGGCTGTCCGTTCCTGCTCTGACGCATGGTAGAAAGTGAGATGGTGTAGTTATGCGCGTCTTTACCCCCGTTATCTTCGAAGACCTTGATGTTGAGATTCACATTTCTTACCTTCTTGGTGGTCATGTCGTCAATAGCTTGCTGAAGCTTGCGTATGTCCTCGGGGCGATAGCGGTAGGAAAATTCTTCTACGGTGGAGTTATGTAAGGGTTTTCCTTGCTCATCCATCCAGGTGAAGGTCTTTGTTGCCACATTATAAGTCCACAGACTGACGTGACTGGTTTTCAGGATCAGTGCCAAACGGTTATTGCTTTTTCGCAACTCCTTGGTCATCCTGCGTTCGCGGATACGGTAGATGAAGTAATAGAGGATCAGACAGAATGCGACGATACCCAGTCCTGAGGCCACCTTCCATACCCATTCGGGGATACCCGAGTCCTTACGGTCTGGATAGAACCACTTGTTCTGGATAGGTTGCAGACGGTCTGATGCACGTAGTTTGGCATACACGCTGTCAATCTGCTCCAGCAGCTGGTGGTTTTTCGACATGAACTTATACTCTCCGTAGGGAAGGTCGATGGGGACAATGGTCAGATTGTCGGTATGGAATTTGCGCATTAGCCATTTCAGCGACATAGTGTTCCATACGATGATGCCCTCATTGGCAGTACTTACGTGTTGTATGGCCTCCTTCATGTCGTCGTAGGCCTTGATTTCCTTGGCCCATCCTTTGTCCTTGATCAGGTGGTGACTGAAACTACCCTCATGCACAATAACGGTAAAGCGCGAAAGTCCCTTTGCCGTCTCTATTTTCTCAAATCGATCCTTAGGCATGACGACACTGTGCGTGAACAGTTGTACGATGCTCTTGCCATAGGAGGAGTTACCGCGTGAGAAGTCGGCATCCATTCTCAACATCAGGTCTGATTTGCCACTCTTCAGGTCTGCCTGAGCATCGAGCGTGGGTTTCAGTTTGATGACGTAGGGGATATCCAGTTCCTTGAAGATCTGCTTCAGCAGGTCAATGTTATAACCGTCGGGTTCTCCGTTCTCATTCAGGAACACGTAGGGCCACAGATCCCAGGCATCTTCATAGATGAGCGGGCGCTCCGTCGTGAAAATCTTGGTGCTGTCAGTCTGTGCCTGTATAGTGATGAAGGAACAATGGTATGCTACTAACATTACCAGCGCCCTCACAGTCCATTTCTCTTTCATATTCTTTTTCATTGGTTATTGATGGTTGCCTCACAGGGAATCCATACCCAGAAGGTACAGCCTTTGCCCTCGCCTTCAGACTCGACACCGATTTTTCCCTTACAACTCTCGGCGATGGCCTTCGAGATGTTCAGTCCAAGACCCGTGCCCTGAACGTAATCGTTGAGTTTTACGAAACGCTCGAAGACTTTCGACTGGTCTTCCTGCTTAATACCGGCACCTGTATCCTCACAGTAGAGGTAGAGTCCGCCACCGTCTGTCTCACGATATTCGTAGCCTACCTTGATATGTCCTTGTTGTGTGTATTTTACTGCGTTAGTGACAAAGTTGGTAAGCACCTGCAAGATGCGCTCTTTGTCGATGGTGGTGACTAGCGAGGTGTAGGGATTATTGGAAATAAACTCTACGCCTGGTGTCTGTACGCGCTGTGCCAGTGAGATGCACATGTCGTCGAAAGCCTTGGCGAAGTCCGTTTCAATGGGCTGGATGCTGATACTGCCACCTTCTAGTTCTGAGACGGCGAGCACATCGTTGATGAGACGCATCAGCATGTCGCAGTTGTTCATGATCACACGGATAATCTCCTGTTTCTCCTCTGGTGTACTGAGCATAGGTAGTACGTCACTGAAACCTACGATGGCATTTAGTGGTGTACGGATCTCGTGCGTCATGTTCGCCATGAAGGTACTCTTCATCATACCAGACTGGTTTGCACGCTCTGTCTCACGTTTCAACTGTTCCTGTTTCTCAATGAGCGCATTCACATTGCGTATCAGTCCATAAGTACCCGTCTGCTTACCATTCTCATCATACGAGGGCACACTGTCAATGAAGTTCCACTGCAGCCCCTCGCCTTCGTGGAAGAAGGGATGCATCTTTGTAAGGTCTGTTCGTGGTTTTTTAAAGTATTCTTCCAAACTTTCCTGTTCCTTACTGAACGGACTATTAATAAAATGTTCTATCAGTTCATCGAAGGAGATTTGTATCTCCGGTTTGTTCATACTTTTATAGAAGGTACAAGTCCGATCAGCGAACGAGATGCGGAAGAAACGCATCTCACACTTCTCCATCACGTACTGCAGTTCAGTCTCATACTGCTGCATCTCTTCATTCGCGCGACGGATTCTCTCATCGTTCTTCTTGTTCTGGAGATAGAGTTGACGCTCCTGGGTGATGTCGCGGATGGCGAATGTGATATAAATGAGTGATCCTGTCTCGTCGTAGATAGGGTGGATGCGCATTTCCACATAACAGTTCACACCGCGTTCCAGAATTACGCTCTTCCTGCAGAAGAAAAGCTCCTCGATATGGCGGTCGTCCATAATCTCACGGAATGAAGGCAAGTCGTAGATCGTTCTGTCATAGTAGAAAGGATCATCCTCTGACTGGAACTTCAGGATCTCCTGCATCTTCTTATTGGCAGTGATCAGTTTACCGTTCTTGTCATAGAAGGCCAGTCCCGAGATACCCTGTTCAAACACGCGGCGGTATTTGTCTGTCAGCTGGTTCTGTGTCAGTTCCTGCTCTATCTGTTCCGTCTGGTCTTTCAGTGTACAGTAGATCGTGGCCGACGTCTTCAGGTTCTTGTTTCTAAACTCGGCAATACCTGTGTCGTGTATATAGCGCCAATGTCCAAGGTGCTCCTTTCCACTAATATCCCAGCGATAGGTACATTCCGAAGTGCTGGCTCCTTCAATAAGTTCCTTCAGAAAACTCTTATAAATATCCCTGTCTTTGGGGTGGATATACTCCAGGCTTTCTTCGTAACTCATGCCCTCCTTCGGCAAGAAGTCGCCATGTAGGTTATAACCCATTCTTTCTTGCATTGAGAGCTTCACCACGTAGTTGTTGCTGACTTTTAGGGTATGTTGTAGCACGGTAGAGAGGTCTTTGATACGATCGGTGTTCTTCCGAATACGCAGGATACTGATACGATTGAACACCCAACTGATGATAAAGATGATGAGCACCACCAGCACCATGAGCATCGAGATACTTTGCACATCTGCCTGATTGTTGTTGACGATGTCTGTAAGTAATATGTTCATCTTCTTTGGGGTGTTATGCTACAATTTCTGATTTCTTCTCAAGGCTGATCATCTCGCAGGGGATGCTGACATAGAAGACAGTACCTTTACCCAGTTCCGACTGCAACTCGATGCTGCCGCCCATCTGCTCCAACAATTCCTTTACAATGGGCAGGTCTAGTCCTGTTCCCTGTTTCTCTTCACCAGCGTCGCGCGAGAATCTGTCGAAGACCTTGGCCCTGGCCTCTGGCGAAAGTCCATGTCCTGTGTCCTCAATGGTGATCATGAGTTCGCCGTGGCGGTATTCGTACTTGGCGCGTACCATACCTTCCTGAATGCCATAGGCTGAGTGTACGCAGAGTTTCTCAATCACCATGCCGAGATTCTGCTGGTCTATCTTTACATCGAGTTTTGTATAGGGGTTCTCCACCACAGTCTTTACATGAGGTCCCAAGGTACTCCATCCCATATAGCACCAGCCGTCGAAGAGGGTAGCGAAGTCACAGGGCTGATAGTTGAATTCGATCATGCGGGCATCCAGACGTGAGATAAAAAGGATGTCATTAATTAGTGCGAGCAATATATTGGTGTTGGTCTTGATCTCTTCGGCGAAGATAGGCTCATCCTCTGGACTGTGCTCACCGTTGTAGAGTTCTGCAAAACCGACGACGGCATTCAGTGGCGTACGTAACTCATAGCTCATGTTCAGGAGGAACGAACTCTTCAACTGTTCTGTTTCCTGAGCCTTAGCCGTCTCTTCCTGTAACTTCTTTTCGGTGTAGGTCATCTCCGTCTCATTACGGCACATGCCGAAGTAGTGGATGATCTTTCCATCCTTGTCGAAGATGGGCATCACGTGGAAGTTCAGATAGATATCCCTGCCCTTGCCATCACGCATGATGGTGCAGAAGGTGTCGCTGAACACCTCTTTCTGTAGGTTATCCATCCTACGGAACAGGCCCTTTGCCCTTCGGCGCTCCTTTTCCTTTAGCAGGGAAACAGCCCGCAGTGGAGTCATCTTATACTGTGTCTTATTCAGGTCGCTTGAGATCTCCAGTTCATGGGTCTTCGGGTGATAACTCATCAGTCGCACATCGCTCACTTTCAGCGAGTAGTTGATGTTGTCAATATAGCGCTTGATGTCCTTGGTAGTCTTGTCTATCAGTCTGGCAGCCTCCCCCTGGTGGTGATTGCTTTCTACCATCTCGGTGATGTCACGGCCTGCAGTCACCACACCCTGCAACTGTCCTTGATCATCACGAATGGCACTGACGTTCATCTCATAGTACAGCTTCCCCGGAGTTTGTTTCCCAGATTCTCCTATGGCTTCCTTGACCTGATTCACATCAGAAATGGAGGAAAACTGGAACTCATCCACCTTGTTAATGTCCAGATCTGCCAGAGTGGGGGTGTCGTTGAAGTGCACTTTACTGCTAAGTAGTGCCTCGCGGTCTGTGATATGGAAGGTTTCACAGGCTTTGTCATTGATGTCAGCCATATAACCATTGGCATCGTAATACACCATGTCCACCAGTGAGGAGTCGAATACGGTGTGATAGCGCAGCGCCAGTTTGTTGGCCTTTTCTATCTTCTCCTTTTCTTCGGTGATGTTCTGTTGGATACCCAGCAGCATGGTAGGACGATTTTGCTTATCTTGACGGAGGATGGAAACGTTGATCTCGTAGGTCTGTTGTGCATCTTCTTCTTGCTTGGAGAGCCCCCCCTTAACCATGACGGATTCCGACTGTTCTTTGCCTTTACTAATGCGAATAATCGCTTTCCGCAACTCTTGGAAACTGTCGTGATCATAGAATTGCGAGAAGTCAAAGAAGGAGTATTTCTTCTCCGTCATTTCGGAGACAACAATAAACAACTCATTATCCACGTCGAAGGTCCATGTCTGCGTCTTGTTGGAATCCAGGATCATTGAGAGTTGCGTATTCAGTCTGTTCGATTCTCTTCTGGCGTCCTTTTCCCTATAATAGAACACGCGATTATAGAACAGCATCACAAAGACCATAATCAAGAATCCGGCCACCAGATACGCCAGTAGATGATGGATGTCGAAAAGCGTCTCCATGTTCTCTTTCTGGGCATGTGCGGCCAGAGCTCCTGTCATCAGGATACACAATAAGACGATCCTGAGATGGTATTGTCGGATGCTCATACGGGTTTCAGTCTGTAGTAATCTCGTGCAAAATTAATGGTTTCTCTTCAAATAACCAAATATTTACATGAAAAAAGCGCAAATTACCCCGTCTTGAGGTAATTTGCGCAGGAAAATGTACTTATAATTCGTCTTAAAGAGGATATTCCTCGAAGGCATAGAGCACGGTGGAGAGGTAACGCTCACCAGTGTCGGGCAGCAGAGCCACGATGGTCTTGCCCTTGTTCTCCGGACGCTTGGCAATCTCCGAAGCGGCATAGGCTGCTGCACCAGAGGAGATACCTACGAGCACTCCGTCGTGTTTTGCCAGTTCACGGCCTGCACGGATGGCATCATCATTCTCCACGTCGAACACTTCGTCGATAAGACTTCCGTTATAGGTCTTGGGTACGAAGCCGGCACCGATACCCTGAATCTTATGGGGACCACTCTGTCCGCCATTCAGTACGGGTGATGACTTAGGCTCTACAGCGATCACCTTCACGTTAGGATTCTTCTCCTTCAGGTATTTGGCAACGCCAGAGACGGTACCACCGGTACCCACACCTGCTACGAAGATATCAATCTTTCCCTCTGTCTGTTCCCAGATCTCAGGACCTGTGGTGGCATAGTGCTTAGCGGGGTTGGCACCATTTTCAAACTGCTGCAGGATGATGCTGCCGGGGATGCTGTCGCGCAGGGCTTCAGCAGCCTTGATGGCACCAGGCATACCGTCCTTGCCACTAGTCAGACGCACCTCTGCACCATAGGCCTTCACCAGGTTACGGCGCTCGATACTCATCGTCTCAGGCATCGTCAGGATCAATTTATAGCCTTTCACGGCTGATACCAGAGCCAGTCCTACACCTGTGTTACCACTGGTGGGTTCTATGATCGTGGCACCGGGCTTCAGCAGGCCCTTCTTCTCTGCATCTTCTATCATCGCCAGTGCGATACGGTCTTTTACACTGCCGCCAGGGTTGAAGAATTCCACCTTAGCGATAATCGGGGTCTCAAGACCTTTTGCCTTTGAGAACTTACTGAGTTCCAGTAATGGAGTGTTGCCAATCAGGTCGGTCAACTGTTTTGCAATCTTTGCCATAATTCTGTTGTTTTAAAAGTTTAACTTGTTCTTTGTTCTTTCTGGGTGCAAAGGTACGGCGAAATCCTGATACAGAGAATAGCATATACGGGTTATTCTGCATACCACAAATATGGTATTTCTGCATTTTTGCCCCTTACACCTATTATATTATTGGGGGAAATGATGCAAAAAACTGTAAAACATTTGGTCATTTCAAGGAAAAACGCTACTTTTGTCAACAGAAAGACTAAAACTGTAAGATTATGTTAGACGTAAAAGAGACATTAAAGAAAAGTGAGGAGCGCATGGAGATGGCCGCCATGTTCCTGGAGGATGAGTTAAACCGCATTCGTGCCGGTCGTGCCAATATTGCCATCCTCGATGGTGTACGTGTGGAATCATACGGCAGTAAGGTGCCCCTGAATCAGGTGGCAAACCTGTCAGTGCCTGATGCACGTACCATTGCCATCAAGCCCTGGGACCGCAAGGAGATCAAAAACATTGAGAAGGCCATTATGGACTCTGATGTAGGTATTACCCCAGAGAATAATGGCGAGGTGATTCGCCTGAATATCCCACAGCCTACGGAGGAGCGTCGTCGTGATCTCACTAAGCAGTGTAATAAGATTGCCGAGAGGGCTAAGGTCGAGGTGCGCAATGTACGTGCTGACATCAAGGAGAAACTGAAGAAGGCCATCAAGGACGGACTGAGCGAAGATAACGAGAAGGATGCCGAACTGGAACTTCAGAAGATCCATGATAAGTTCATCAAGAAGATCGATGAACTCATCGCCGCTAAGAACAAAGAAATCATGACAGTCTAGTTTGAAAGGACTTGTTGTTAAGAATACAGGCAGCTGGTACACCGTCCTGACGGACGATGGCCAGCTGATTGATTCTAAGGTGAAGGGAAACTTTCGCCTGAAGGGTATCCGCAGCACTAACCCTGTGGCGGTGGGTGATCGTGTGGAGTTGGTGACAAATGCTGAGGGTACTGCTTTTATTACTGACATTGAGGATCGTCGCAACTACATCATCCGCAAGTCGCAAAACCTCTCCAAACAGAGCCATATCATTGCTGCCAACGTCGATCAGGCATTCCTGATCGTGACAGTGGATTATCCCCAGACCTCTACTACCTTTATCGACCGTTTCCTCGCTTCTGCTGAGGCTTATCGTGTGCCTGTTGTGTTGGTGTTCAATAAGACAGACCTGCTTAGTGAGGATATGCTGCGCTATCAGCAGATGATGATCTCCCTCTACGAGACCATTGGCTACGAATGCCGTGC
Organism: Prevotella sp.; assembly: GCA_017547605.1. GTDB lineage: Bacteria > Bacteroidota > Bacteroidia > Bacteroidales > Bacteroidaceae > Prevotella. The sequence goes on along the minus strand of JAFYPG010000257.1, from coordinate 88 downwards.
CATCTCTGCGGCCACGGGGGAGGGCGTGGAGGAACTGCGCCCATTGCTTGAAGACAGAATCACCCTGCTCAGTGGCAACAGCGGCGTG
>JAFYPG010000256.1 GCA_017547605.1 Prevotella sp. | reverse complement strand
GGGCGGCAACTCGGAGGTGCTCACGGGCAATGCCCTCGCCCGCTATCCCCGTGAGTCATTCCATGTGGCCACGAAGATGTCGAACCATCATGGAAACAACACCAGTTTCGACGAAGCGATGCGAATGTACGAGACATCATTCCAGAAACTGCGTGTGGATTACATCGACTACTACCTGCTCCACAGTATCGGAGGTGGCAGCGGTATGGATACCTTCAACGCCCGTTTCATCGACAACGGTGTGCTCGACTTCCTGCTTAAGGAGCGCGAGGCAGGCAGGATCAGACACCTGGGATTCTCCTATCATGGCAACGTAAGCGTCTTCGACTGGCTGCTCGATCATCAGGACGACTACCACTGGGACTTCGTGCAGATACAGATGAACTTCCTCGACTGGCAGCACGCCTCACTCAACAGGGGCGGCTGGCGACGGGATGCTGATGCGGAATACCTCTATAATAAATGTGAGAAGACGGGTGTACAGTGCGTCGTCATGGAACCGTTGCGAGGGGGTGCTTTGGGTAAGGTGTCGAAAGATATCGCCAAGGAGATGAGACAGGTGCGCCCTGACGATAGTGCTGCCCGTTGGGCCTTCCGATGGGTGGGCTCTCACTCGAATATCCTCACCACGCTCAGTGGCATGAACCGCATGGAGCATCTGGAAGAGAATGTGAAGACCTTCTCACCGTTGGAGGTATGCACGGAGGCCGAAAATGCCCTATTGGCGAAGATTGCCGACGAGATAGCAGGCGTGCCAACCATCCCCTGCACGGCCTGCGAATACTGCATGCCCTGTCCCTATGGCGTCAACATCCCAGGGAACTTCACCTACTACAACGATGCCGTGCACGACAAGATCCTGCCCCTGCCCGACCCCTCTGCTGCCGACTATGCTGAGCGCCAGCAGCAGTTCATCGAGGGTTATCGCAAGGCGTTGCCCGACTCTGAGACGTGGGCGCGCAGTTGTCAGGACTGTGAGGAATGTCTGCCGAAGTGTCCCCAGCAGATACGTATTCCCAACCAGATGAGCCGTATCGTTCAGGCCCTCCGTGTCAGAAAGTCATAACATTTTCACTCCCATAAAATAGTAGGTAGATATTTCGTATCCTGAGGCACCATACATCTTGTCGAGATTCGAATAGGTGTATGACAGGTTGGCGTATTTCAACCCTATGTCTTTCAGATATCTCGTGCCCAGCATCACCATCTTCGTGGCGATGCCTTGATGCGTCTCGGCTGTAGCCACACAGGTGCATCCCACATTGCCGGTGTCCTTACCCTCCGTTTCTATCGATACGATCAGCGTCCCCACGATCCTTCCCTGTTTCTCAGCCACCAAGACACGCTGATGACTGTCTTCTATATACAGATCGGCGTTGCGATAATACTTTGAAAACGACTCGTCCTGATACTGGCAGGCATCATCGGCACAAAGGCATATCTCATTAAGATCACTGTCCACAGCCCATCGATAAAGGATATCGTCAATATTGTCACCTATCTGGTGGTCGTTCTGACAGAAATCCTCCAGCCGCATCCTCATGTCGAAGCAGTTGCATGCGCCCCAGGCGTGCTCATAACCCCTGTGCTCGAAGAAGTCAGAGGCTATCGTGTTCACCATCGGATCAAGATGTTCATGCACACTCGGCGCCCATCGCTTGGAGGTAGGCACCCCAGGCATCAGATAATCAAATCCCACACCCAGAACCACCTTCTCAAAGCCATTCTTCCCAATCGTCTCTTCGCACTCACGCAGCAGTCCTTCGCCGATACCCTGACCTCTGTAGTCCTTATCGACCACCAGCAGCAGGATTGTATGACCATTGACTATCGCGCATCCGATCAGTCTGCCTTCGAGATTCCTTTTCATGAAGAACAAATTCCCCTCATGGCCAATCACCTCAGCCAACGTCTCTGCCTCCCTGCTTACGTAAGGGAAGTTCTCCCTGAACATCTTTAGAATCTCCTCCATCGCCCAAAAAGACTATGGCTTGCTGGAGGGAACTCCCCAAACCCCAGACATGGAGTTTCTGAAAGTAAATTCTGCAATCTGCTGTTCGACACCTCTATGGCCGATGGAAATAATATAAGACTTACCCTCTACTAATGGTCCTATTTCAAAACTCAGGTCATAAGCGCAAATGCAGTCACACATGTCCTCTGTTGACCACTCACTGATGGTGATTGTGTTATCTACCACATTGATATCGGCCTTGATTTCGCCTGGACAACAATTGAAGATAGCATTGTTATGCTTCACATAAAGGTAGTTTTCATGTATACAACTATATTCAAATGATTCTACCCATGTTTCGTCGTCCGTTCTTGTACGGGCATAACTTTTACATCCTGAATTGGCAAAGTCTTTCAGTTCGATGTTAGCCTGCCCCTCTGTGGAAGCATTATTATTGTCATCATCCCCACCACAAGCACACAGAACGCAGATCATGACAGAACTCAAACACAAAATATACTTTTTCATATTCATACTTTAGGTGATTAATTTTGTGGCAAAGATAGGAAAATAACATGAATCATCCAAGAAAAATGAGGTAATTCTTTAGGCTTTAGCGAACATACAACAGCAAACAGGAGCTATAGAATGAAAATTTAGAAGCCCTTTTCGCGAAATAAGGGCCACGAAATTTTCAAGCGGGGCCTTTAAATTTTTCTACGGAGCCTTTAAATTTTCAAGCGAGGCCACGGAATTATCAGAATGTGGCACTTATTGAAAATTGTGGCTTGATAAGGGTCAATTATCAATCGATTGCGCAACTTTTTATGTTAATATTTGATAAAATTTGGATTTGTGTGGGAAAACAGTGGCAATTCATCAAAAAAAAGCGCCGAAATGTTTGTTCGAAATGAAAAAAAGCGTTACCTTTGCACCCGTTATCCTGAAAACAATCTTTTTACCTTAGAATGCTAATACCTATTGAAGATATGGAGCGATCGCTTGCGAAAGTAGT
>JAFYPG010000255.1 GCA_017547605.1 Prevotella sp. | reverse complement strand
TATATACCGTATTTAGCGAGAACCTCTTCGATGGCCTCGTTGCTGGCAGAACCATTGACACCTTCAACAGGTCGCTTGTTCATGTCAGTACGGATAGCATCCCATGAACCGTCATGGATGAGCTTAGCCAGATACACCTTTCGCATCATCGCAGGCATCACGTGACTATTCTCAAGGTGGAAATTGTCGTTCGGACCATAGAGGTTGGTAGGCATCACTGCAATATAGTTCGTACCGTATTGCAGGTTGTAACTCTCGCACATCTTCAGACCAGCAATCTTGGCGATGGCATATTCTTCGTTGGTATATTCCAGAGGCGATGTCAACAGACAATCCTCCTTCATCGGCTGGGGTGCATTTTTGGGGTAGATGCAGGTTGAGCCGAGGAAGAGCAACTTCTTCACCCCGTGAGCGTAGGCCTCAGAGATGACGTTGCACTGGATCTTCATGTTCATCATGATGAAGTCGGCACGATAGAGTGAGTTGGCCATGATACCACCTACGAAGGCGGCGGCTAATACCACAGCATCAGGCTTCTCCTCATCGAAGAACTTCTTGACGGCCATCTGATCCGTCAAGTCGAGTTCTTGATGGCTTCGGCCTACCAGATTGGTATAGCCTCGCTGAAGGAGGTTATTCCAAATAGCGGAACCCACAAGTCCGTGATGTCCCGCTACATATATCTTACTGTCCTTACTCAGCATCGTCCATGTGGGCTTTAATGAAGAGTTTCTTCACAAACTTCATATCGTGGCGAACCATAATCTTGACGAGATCCTCGAAAGAGGTTTTCTGTGGATTCCAGCCCAATTTGGCCTTTGCCTTCGCAGGATTACCCAACAGTTGGTCAACCTCGGCAGGACGGAAGTACTTCGGATCTACCTCTACGAGCGACCTGCCTGTGGCTTTGTCGTATCCCTTCTCGTCAACGCCGTCACCACGCCATTCGAGTTCGATACCTACCTCCTTGAAAGCCAGCGTAGCAAACTCACGTACTGTGTGGTACTCACCCGTGGCAATTACGAAGTCGTCGGGTTCTGGTTGCTGGAGGATCAACCACATGCATTCAATATAATCCTTGGCATATCCCCAGTCGCGGAGTGAATTCAGGTTACCGAGATAAAGCTTGTCCTGATATCCCTGAGCGATACGGGCTGCAGCAAGGGTGATCTTTCGGGTTACGAAGGTTTCGCCACGACGCTCACTCTCATGATTAAAGAGGATACCGTTGCAGCAGAACATATGATAGGACTCACGATAGTTCTTCATGATCCAGAAACCATAGAGTTTGGCCACTGCGTATGGAGAACGGGGGTAGAAAGGCGTTGTCTCGGATTGTGGCACCTCCTGTACTTTACCATAAAGTTCAGATGTTGAGGCCTGATAGATACGGCAGGTGTCGGCCAGACCACAGATACGTACGGCCTCCAATAATCGGAGTACACCATTGGCATCAGTGTCGGCGGTGTATTCTGGTACGTCGAACGAAACCTTCACGTGGCTCTGAGCGGCCAGGTTATAGATCTCCGTAGGACGAACCTTCGAGATGACACGGATCAGCGATGAAGAGTCTGTCATATCGGCCCAGTGTAGATTCACCAAACGAGCCTTTTTCATATCGCGTACCCATTCGTCAAGATAAAGATGTTCGATACGAGCGGTGTTGAATGATGATGACCGGCGCATCAAGCCATGAACCTCATAGCCTTTTTCAATGAGGAATTCTGCCAGATATGATCCGTCCTGACCTGTGATACCGGTGATGAGAGCTACTTTTTTATCCATTTCGTTTTAAATTAATTATTTCCTGAGAATTGTTTGATACGCTGTTCTTCGGAGAGTTTACAAATCAACAGGGTATCATCGTTTTCTGCGACGATATAGCCATCAAGGCCCTGGATGACCACTTTCTTTTCATGAATGGTGTGGACAATGCAGTTATGGCTTTCGAAAATGCTGATCTCCTGTCCAATAGAGACGTTGCCATAAAGATCTTTCTTACTCTGCTCACGCAAAGAACCCCATGTGCCAAGATCACTCCATCCGAAGTCCGCCGGACACACGAAGATCTCCTCGGCCTTCTCCATGATAGCATAGTCAACGGAGATATTCTCACATTCCGGGAACATACGGTCAATCTCCTCTTGTTCTTTCTCAGTTCCATAGATGGGGAGCATTGACTCGAAGATCTTGGCCATGGTAGGCTGATAGACGCGGAAGGCATTGACGATGGTGTTCACGTTCCAAATGAAAATGCCTGCATTCCAGAAGAAGTTGTTTTTCTTGATATACTCTTGTGCCGTTTCCAGATCTGGTTTTTCACGGAAAGAGTCAACTCTGAAGATCTCCTTGTTACGAAGGGAACTCGTACTAAGATCTGCCTGAATATAACCATAACCCGTTTCTGGACGATTGGGCTTCATGCCCAATGTGACAATAGCGTCCGTCTCACTTGTAAAGACAGTGCATTCTTTGATAACACGTTGGAACTCTGCTTTGTCCGTAACGACATGGTCACTGGGGGTCACGACGATGTTCGCTTTCGGATCTTTCGATTTGATGCGCCAACTCACGTAGGCAATACAGGGGGCAGTATTACGTCGGCATGGCTCGCACAGGATATTCTGGACGGGAATGTTGGGCAGTTGTTCTTTGACAGTGGAGGCGTATCTTTGGTTGGTGACGACCCAGATATTTTCGGGCTTGACAAAATCCCCAAACCGATCTACGGTCAATTGCAACAATGTCTTACCAACACCGAGGATATCTATAAACTGCTTCGGGGTCTCCGTTGTGCTCATGGGCCAGAAGCGACTGCCGATGCCGCCCGCCATGATGACCAGATGATTGTTCGTTTTTGCCATATCTTTCTGCTGATAATAATCTGCAAAGATAAACAATATCTTTGAAAAACAAAAATTTTAAGAGGAAAATCTTATTTTTATGTAAGATTATTGAACTTTCCTGCTTAGTTGTTCTGTTTTCTCTTTTTCCAGGATTTCAGGCAGAAGTAGATCACAGCGATGCCAACCAGGGCAAAGATGGCTATTTTGATATACTCCGCATATTCGCTGATCTTATCGTTAAGTTGATCCTCGGGAACGATGGCGTGCAGATACCATCCCATGGCAGCCAACATGCTATGCCATCCATCTGCACCGATGGTGGTGAACAACAAAAACTTCCCGTAGTTCATCCTTGCCAATCCTGCGGGAATGGAGATCAAATGGCGGATGACTGGTACGAATCGGCCTGTCAGGGTGGCAGCGACACCGTGGTCGTCAAAATATTTCTCACTTCTCTCGACCTTCTCCTGATTCAGCAGACACATCTTACCCCATTTGCTGTTGGCAAACTTATAGACGACGGGACGACCCACGTAGAGTGCTACGAAATAGTTGATGCTGGCGCCGATATCGGCACCGAGTGTGGCGAAAAGCACCACCAGAAAAACGTTCAGAGAGCCACTTGCTGCGTGGTAGGCAGCGGGAGTGACTACAAATTCAGAAGGCACGGGAACCACGGTACTTTCCAGCAGCATCAGGATGAAAACTGTCGGATACCAGCCTAAGCTGTTTAATATGTTTGTGATAAAGTTCATTTCTCTGTTTTTATTTGGTTTGCCATATACTCGTAGTAGTCCTGAGGTTCCATGTCCTCAGGGAAGTAACAGCCAAGCACTTTCTTTGCCTCTTTGGGGTTCTTGTCGGTGGCGATCTTTAGATACGATAGGAATTCGTCAGTCTTTTTCATGTCCATACAGCATAGCGCCATGTAGGAATAGCCTTCACTCCAGTTCTCTTCCACATGTCTGAAGAAATTCTTCAGAAGAATATATGCAGTCTTGATATAATGGTTGTCGTATAGGGACACGATGATACGGAGCATCGTCCTTGGTGAGTCGTCCGACATACGAAGGGCCTCCTTGAATGCCTCTTCTGCTTCTTCAGGGTTCTGGTTTGCCAGTAAAATATGACCTCTGATGATCTCCATATTGATATGATCGCAGTCCAGGTCCTGTGTTTTGTCAATATAATATAGGGCACTCTCCGTTTTGTGCAACTCACTATAGGCGAATGCCAGTTCCTGACAGATCTCCGGAAGATAAATGGAGTCTTCCTCTGCAAGTTGTTCTGCCTGTTCAAGAACCTGCAGGGCTTCTGAATACTTTCCCAGATTGATCAGACAGGTTCCCTGATGCAGGAATCCGAATTCATCCTCAGGCATGACCTCAGAGTATCTCTGAAAATAAGTCAGGGCTGACTCGTAATTTCCAAGACCATACAGGCTGTTGGCTTTGGAGAGGATACTCTCAGCATCGTTAGGATCGATGGCGAGGGCATATTCGCTGCTGGTAATGGCAGCGTTAAAGTCCCCGTTCATAAACTGTGCACTGGCCAGCGCATTCCAGTATTGGATGGAGTAGGGGTCATGGTCAATGAGTTCGTTGAAGATACGCTCACTGTCCTCGAACTTCCCCAGCCCGAAGAGGGTACGTGCCATCAGTTCCTTAAAATCATCCGAGTCGTCACCCTGCGAACGGGCCATCCATTCAAATGCTTTGTCGTACGCATTATAATCGGAGAAGATATTAGCCACGTCATAGACATAGTCCATCTGTTCG
>JAFYPG010000254.1 GCA_017547605.1 Prevotella sp. | reverse complement strand
TCGTCGTGCTTCTGCTACCGCAACATCGCCGCCACCAACAACCTCTCGAAGCACGCCCGAGGACTGGCCGTCGATATCAATACCCTCTACAACCCCTACATCAAGACCCTCGACGACGGCACGCTCCTCATCGAGCCCGCCACCGGTGAACCCTACTGTAATCGCGATTGGGACTTCCCCTACAAGATCACCCACGACGACCTCTGCTTCAAACTATTCACCGCCGCCGGTTTCGAGTGGGGCGGTGACTGGACCAACCGCAAGGACTATCAGCATTTTGAGTGGATTGAATAGTAACTGAGTTTAAAATCTGGCCCCGTTATGCTCAGGATGTTGAATATCCGTTAAGTGGTGTTTAAAATCCGTGATTCATCATTCGCTGGTTTGGGGCGACTTTCAAAATCTGCAATAATTGTTTTAAAATATGCAAAATTTGAATGTATAGGCATTCTGGCCTTGTTATTATGGAGAATTTTTCTTATCTTTGCACTAATATAAAATAAGACAATCTGATATAACAACAAAACTATGAATAGGCGAATGAATATCTACGAGGAGGCCAGCCGTTGCTTGCTGTGCCAGGATGCTCCATGTACCAAAGCCTGTAAGACGGGCGATCCTGCACGGGCTATCCGTGCCATCCGTTTCGACAATCATAAGCCCGCCTTGAGTTGGGTAAAGGCTTGCAGTGATGCCGACCTGGAAAGAGCAGAACAGGCCTGTATCCTCCATCCTTGGCCTATCCGCATCAAGGAACTACTGCGTAGTATCACCCCCGACGATGTCGAAGATAGCCATTATCCTGCGCTCGACATCACGTTCTGCGGTATCAAGTGCGAAAATCCGTTCTTCCTGGCCTCGTCGGCAGTATGTACCAACTACGAGATGGTGGCACATGCCTTCGATGCTGGCTGGGCTGGTATGTTCTATAAGACCATCTGCATGCAGGAGATCAAGGAGGTGTCGCCACGCTTCGATGCCATGCATAACAATGCCACCCACGGTGATTTCTACGGTTTCCGTAACATGGAACAGTTGAGCGAGAACCCTGTGGAGGAGGATTTCAAGATTCTGCACCAACTGAAGTGGAACTATCCAACAAAGGTGGTGATAGCCTCTATCATGGGACAGAACGAAGAAGAGTGGATCAAACTGGCGAAGATGGCTGAAGAGGCTGGTTGCGACGCCATCGAGTTGAACTTCTCTTGTCCGCAGATGAAATACAAGGGTATGGGCAGCGATGTAGGCCAGAGTCCAGAACTGGTGAAGGCTTACACGGCCTGTGTCAAAAGCAGTGTGAAGATTCCTGTCATTTCGAAGATGACACCTAATATCACCCATATTGCGGAACCAGCCGAGGCCTGTGTGGAGGCTGGTGCCGATGCCATCTCTGCCATCAACACCATCAAGAGTGTGACGATGGACATGGATGCCGAAGTGGCAGGACAGCGTACGGTCTCCGGCTACTCTGGCCGTGCTGTCCGGCCTATTGCCCTGCGCCATGTGCTGGAATTGGCACAGATGCCGAAAAAGACGGAGTTGAGCGGTGTTGGCGGTATCCAGACTTGGCGCGATGCTTTGGAGTTTATCCAGTTGGGTTGTGGTAACGTACAAGTATGTACCGCCGTTATGCAGTACGGCTATCGTATCATCGATGACCTCAAACTCGGACTTCAGCGCTATATGGCCAAACACCATATCACTCATCTGCAGGAGTTGGTGGGTGAGCAGTTGCCCTCGTTTATGAATCCCGATCATCTGGATCGCAACACTATTATCTATCCCAAGATTGACAAAGAACTCTGTATCGGTTGTGGACGCTGTGAGATATCATGCAATGATGGCGGCCATCAGGCGATCGTCTTCGACAAGGAGACCCGTCAGCCCCGTATCGTGGGTACCAAGTGTGTCGGTTGTCACCTCTGCCGCCTCGTCTGTCCCATGGGTGCTATCGGTGTAACGAAGCGCATCCCCAAAAAGAAGAATTTGTAACTTGAAAATCAAAAACATATAATAATTAAATGTACCTAAACATGAAAATGAAATCTATTAAATGGACCTTGATGCTCGGCATCGTAGCCGGGCTGGTGTCGTGCGGCGTTGACATGCCCAAGGAGACACAGTCGTCGTTCGAGACAATGACAGTGAAGAAATCAGACATTGAACTCCCGTATAAGTTCAGTGCCAGGATGAAAGGTCAGAACGACGTCACGGTAACGCCACAGGTGAGTGGTCAGTTGATGAAGATCTGTGTGGCCGAGGGTCAGCAGGTGAAGAAGGGGCAGACGCTCTTTATCATCGACTCCCGCAATGCCCAGTTGGAACTGGAAGCAGCAAAAGCCAATTTGCAGGCAGCCTTGGCACAGGAGAACTCTGCCAAGCTGGAGTATGAATCGAACAAAAACCTGTTTGAGAAGAAAATCGTGAGCAGCTATATGCTGAGCAACTCGGAGAATGCCTACAAGCAGGCGCAGGCCTCAGTGGCTCAGGCACAGGCTGCAGTGAACCGGTCCAAGGTGAACCTCGGTTTCTGCACCATCACGGCTTCCGTATCCGGCATCATCGGCGAGATTCCCGTGCGCGTCGGTGACCAGGTGTCGCCGATGACACAGTTGACCATGCTGAGCGGCAATACGACGATGGACGCTGAGATCTCAGTAACGGAAGCCCTTGTCGAGTCGATGGTGAAGGAAGGCGTGTCGGCATCCGAACTGGAGAAATATCTTGCTAACATGCCTCCGGCAACGTTTGTCATGAAGAACGGTACGGAATATCCCCACAAGGGTCGTTTCGTCAGTCTGACGGGTGTCGTGAATGCCGCTACGGGTTCATTGACTGCCAAGGTGTCGTTCCCCAACCCCGAGGGCCATCTCTACTCCGGCATACAGGGTACGGTGGTAGTAAACTTCGCTGAGAAGAATGTGATGCTTGTTCCCCAGAATGCTGTGGTACGCCTTCAGGACAAGTCACAGGTTTATAAGGTACAGGCCGACAGTACGGCTACCGCTATCGAAGTGACAACAGCAGACACAGGCAACGGTAAGGACTTCATCATCACCAGTGGCTTGAATGTGGGCGACAAAATCGTGACCACAGGTGCCAATAACGTGACGGAGGGGCAGAGAGTATTATTCAATGAGAATGAGAAATGAGGAATGAGTAATCATAATTTCTAATTCCTCATTTCTAACTTCTAATTTGAAAGAAGATGAAGAACAATATATTTATTAATAAATATGTGATGGCATGTGCCATCTCGATCGTGATAGCACTGGTGGGCTATATCTCGATGAGCACGCTGGCGGTCGAGCAATACCCTGATATCGCACCGCCTACGGTGTCGGTTAACGCCAGTTACTCCGGTGCTGACGAGAACACGGTGATGAAGTCGGTCATCCAGCCTCTGGAAGAGGCGATCAATGGTGTGCCCGACATGACCTATATGACCTCTAAGGCAGCCTCTGACGGTAGTGCTGATATTACTGTCTATTTTAAGCAGGGCGCTGATCCCGACATGGCAACGGTCAACGTGCAGAATCGTGTGACCCAGGCACAGGCCCTGTTGCCGGCCGATGTGGTCAAGGTCGGTGTGAAGGTAGAGAAACGTCAGAGCAACATCCTGCAGATATTCGCCGTGAAGAGTGCCGATGGCAAGTACGACGAGGACTTCGTGTCGAACTACGTGGATATCAATGTCAAGCCGCGTCTGATGCGTATCACTGGAGTGGGTAACGTACAGAGCCTGGGTAACACCTACGCCCTACGTATCTGGCTGAAACCCGACGTGATGGCACAGTACGGTATGACACCCAATGAGATCTTCGCCGCCATCGGCGGACAGAGCTTCGTGTCGGCTGTGGGTTCGCTGGGTGAGCAGTCGGAGAACTCCTACCAGTACTCGATGCAGTACAAGGGTACGCTAAAGACTGTCGAGGAGTTCAACGACATCGTGCTGCGCACCAGCGGTGGCGGTATGCTGCACCTGAGCGATGTGGCCGAAGTGCAGATTGGTGCCATGAGTTACAACTTCACGTCCAACATCCAGGATAAGCCGGGTGCTATGTTCATGGTGTTCGCGGCACCGGGTGCTAATGCCACCGAGGTGAACGCCCGCATCAAGAAGGCCTTTGAGGAGTCGAAGAGTACGATGCCTGCCGGACTGGAGGTGGTGACCTTGATGACCAGCGATGACTTCCTCTTTGCGGCCATCCACAACGTGGTCGAGACGCTCGTCATCGCCATCATCCTCGTGATCTTGGTGGTGTTCTTCTTCCTGCAGAACTTCAAGGCGACCATCATCCCCTCGATCTCAATCATTGTGTCGCTGTTGGGCACCTTTGCCATCGTCTCGCTGGCAGGCTTCTCGCTAAACATTCTGACACTGTTTGCACTGGTGCTGGCCATCGGTACGGTGGTGGATGATGCCATCGTGGTGGTCGAGGCCGTCATGGCGAAGATGGAGGGTGGTATCAGCGATGCCCGCGAGGCCACCCGTCAGGCCATGAGCGAGGTGTCGGTAGCCGTGGTATCGTGTACCTTGGTATTTATGGCGGTGTTCATTCCCGTGACTTTCATGCCCGGCACCTCTGGCACGTTCTTCACCCAGTTTGGTGTGACGATTGCCTCGTCCGTTGGTCTGTCGTGTGTATCGGCCCTCACACTCTGTCCTGCTCTCTGCGCCATCATGATGCGCATGAAAGAAGGCAAGCAGGAAGGCAAGGGACTGACCTACTACACTAAGAAGGCCTATACCGTGAGCTATAATGCCATCTACAACAAATACAGCAAGGCTGTCCAGAAGTTCATCAAGCGCCCCATCCTGGCATGGAGCCTGTTGGCATTGGCTGCCGTGTTGCTGGTGTTCTTCATGAAGAGTCTGCCTTCTGGTCTCGTGCCCCAGGAAGACCAGGGTGTGTTCATGGCTGAGTTGCGTGCACCGGAAGGTACTACGCTGAAGCAGACCCGTGAGATGGTGAAGCAAGTGGAGGCGAAGGTGAAGAAGATTCCCGAACTGGAGAGTTTTGCTGTATGCTGCGGCTACGGTATGTACTCGGGTGCGGGTTCCAACTTCGCCACCCTCATCGTCCGTCTGAAGAACTGGGACGAGCGTCCTGGAATGAACCATCTGCTGACCCTCGTCATGTATCGATTCTACTTCGACTGTCAGGACATCAAGGATGTTCAGGTGCTACCCTTCGAGTTGCCTCAGATTCCAGGCTATGGTACGAGTAACAGTGTGAGTCTGGTGGTGGAGGATCCCACCGATGGCAACCTGTCGGAGTTTGCCAAGCAGACCGAGCACTTCCTGACAAAACTGTCTGAGCGTCCGGAGATTGCTTCCGCCATGTCCACCTATTCTGAGCGTTTCCCGAAATATCAGGTCGATGTCGATCCTGCCCAGTGCGACCGTGCCGGTGTGACGCCCGCCGATGTGCTCAATACACTTGGTACTTTCTGTGGTGGTGCCTACATCGGTAACTTCAACCAGTTTGGTAAGGTCTATCGCATCATGGCTGCTGCTTCGCCTGAATACCGTCTTGATCCACAGTCGCTGCAAAACATCTTCGTGCAGGTGGGTAATGGTAAGATGGCTCCCATCTCCGAGTTTGTTACACTCAAGGAGATTGTTGGTCCGCCAAATATCGAGCACTTCAACCTGTTCCAGAGTATTACCTGCTACATCTCCACTGGTAGCGGCTACACCGAGGGCGATGCCCATAAAGCCATTGCCGAGGTGTTCAAGGAGGAGATGCCCTCAACAGCCACCTACGAGTACAGTGGCATGTCGCGCGAGTTGGAAGAGGCAGCAGGCTCTAATGCCACCACCCTTATCTACGTGATCTGCGCCATCCTGATCTATCTCATCCTGGCATCGCTCTATAACTCGTGGTTCACACCGCTGGCCGTACTGTTCAGCGTGCCCTTCGGACTGATGGGTGCTTTCATCTTTGCCTTCTTCGGTAATATGTTGGGCCTGCCTGGTATGGACAACAATATCTACCTGCAAACGGGTGTCATCATGCTGATTGGTCTGTTGGCTAAGACGGCCATCCTGATTACCGAGTTCGCTACCGAGCGCCGTGCTCAGGGAATGACCATCAGCGAGGCAGCCTTCGAGGCTTGTAAGGAGCGTCTGCGCCCCATCCTGATGACGGTGGCCACGATGATTATCGGTATGATTCCCCTTGTGATCGAGGGTGGCGCCGGTGCCAATGGTAACCGTGCCCTCGCCCTGGGTGTCATCGGCGGTATGAGCGTCGGCACCATCGCCCTGCTCTTCGTCGTACCGGCCTTCTTCATCGTATTCCAGAAACTGCACGAGAAGTATCAGGGAGGCGGCGTGGAACGCCTTAATGATAAATGAAAAATGATAATTAAAAACTAAGATAGTAGAACTATGATGATTAGAACTAACAAACATAAGAAGATAAATTTATCATTTATCATTTATACTATATTATTTAGCGTAGCGCTATCAGGCTGCGGATTATATAATAAGTACGAGCAAAACACACCGACACCCTCCGATGCTTTTGGTACCGACGAGAGCATCAAGGTGGGCAATGGTGAAACATCTATCGCCGAGATGTCGTGGCGCGAGTTCTTTACCGACCCCGAGTTGCAACAACTCATCGAACAGGTTCTGGCCAACAATACCGACCTGAACTCCGCCCGTATCGCCGTGGAGAAGAGCGAGGCTGCACTGCATGCTGCCAAGATGGCCTACCTGCCGTCGCTCTACTTCTCGCCACAGGGTACGCTGGCCAAATTCGACGACAACCCATGGTCAAAGACCTACGACCTGCCGCTGCAACTGTCGATGGACGTTGACGTGTTCGGTTCCATCACCAACAAGAAACGCGCGGCCAAGGCTGTGCTCCTACAGGCTCAGATGCAACAGGAGGCCGTACGCGCCAACCTCATCTCGACCACTGCCCAGCAGTACTTCATGCTGCAGGTCCTCGACCGCCAGTTGGACATCCTCACACAGACTGACAGTCTCTGGAACGAATCACTTGAGACAGAAAAGGCACTCTGGGAAAACGGTAAGGCTTATAGCACCGCCGTCAACCAGATGGAGGCATCCTACCTGAATGTGAAGACGCAGATAGCCGATACCCGCCGTAACATCCGCTCCGTCGAGAACGCCATCTGCAGTCTGCTGGCCATCAGCCCGCAGCATATCAATCGCCAGAAGTGGGGCAACTCCATCCTGCATCATGCAGATGCACAGGGCGATGCCGATCAGAAGATGTTTGACACCAAGTACCTGAATATTGGCGTACCGGCCATGATGCTTGAGAACCGTCCTGACATCCGCATGGCCAACCACGCCATGGAGGAAGCATTCTACAACACGCAGGCCGCCCGTGCCGCTTTCTTCCCCAACATCACGCTGACGGGAGTGGCTGGCTGGACGAACTCAGCAGGAGGCATGGTTATCGATCCTGGCAAACTACTCCTCAGCTTTGTCGGACAGTTGACACAGCCCATCTTCGCCCGTGGTAAGATCAATGCCAATTACAAAATCTCCAAACTCACTGAGGAGGATCTGCAGAAGAAATACGTGCAGACGGTCATCAATGCTGGCAACCAGGTGAACGAGGCCATGGCCGACTGCCTGACAGCCCGCGAGAAACACGGTTATTTCCACCGTCAGGTAGAGGTGCTCTATGATGCCTATTCCGGCACCCACGAGCTGATGGACAATGGCAAGGCCAGTTACCTCGAAGTGCTCACCGCCCAGGAGAGCCTGCTCAACGCCCAACTCAGTGAGGCCATGAACATGTACGATGCAGCCCAGGCCGTCATCGGACTCTACATCGCCCTTGGAGGTGGTACGAAGTAAGATTTAAGCAGGAATCATTATGGTACAAGATTTATATGTCTTGATGATCACGGCTGCTGTGGTCAGTATCATTTTTAAGTTTCTGAAGCAGCCAGTGGTGCTGGGTTATATCGTGGCCGGTGTGCTGGTAGGCCCGAACCTGTTTGGCGAGACCCTTGTGAATGAGGAAAACGTGAAGGCCTGGGGCGACATCGGCGTGTTGTTTGTGTTGTTCTGCATCGGTCTGGAGTTCCGCCTCAAGAACCTCATCAGCAGCGGCAAGGTGGCAGCCATTGGCGCCATGACCATCATCTTGGGTATGATGGCATGGGGCTACTTGGTGGGCCACGATGCCGGACTGGATATGATCAACTCGCTGTTCCTGGCAGGCATGCTCTGCATGTCGAGCACCACGATCGTGATGAAGGTCATCGACGAGGCAGGCATGAGCAAGGAGCGTTTCGTTAAGGGTGCTACCAGCATCCTGATTGTGGAGGATGTAGTGGCAGTAGTGCTGATGGTGCTGCTCTCCAGTATCGCCATCCGCCATCAGTTCGAAGGCGCTGAACTGCTCAACAAGGTGCTCGTGCTGGCCATCACGCTCGCGGTGTGGTTCATCTGCGGCATCCTGATTATCCCTACGCTGCTGCGCATCGTCAAAAAACATCTGAACGACGAGACACTGATCATCCTTGCCTTGGGTCTGTGCTTAGGCATGGTGCTGACGGCCGAGGAAGCCGGTTTCAGCAGTGCCCTCGGTGCCTTCGTGATGGGTTCTATCCTTGCCGAGACGGTGGAGTCACACCGTATCGAGAAACTGATGACGCCTCTGAAGAATGTCTTTGCCGCCATCTTCTTCATCTCTGTGGGCATGCTCATCAATCCCGCATCCTTGGTGGAATACTGGGAGAGCATCCTTTGGGTCTGCCTGGTGGTTATCATCGGCATGATTCTCTTCGGCACCTTAGGTTGCTGGTGGGGTGGACAGACGATGCGCGACTCGATGTTGACCAGCTTCTCGTTCGTGCAGATCGGCGAGTTCTCGTTCATCATCGCTTCGCTGGGCACCAGTCTGGGCGTCCTTCACCCAGTCATCTATCCCATTATCGTGGCATCCAGTGTGGTGACCACCTTCCTCACACCTTATATTATGAAGGCCGCAGTGCCTTGCTACAATTTCCTCTACAAACACGCCCCGGGCAGTCTGCGCGCTAAGATCGATCGTCGTGAGCAGGAGATAGCGGCAGCGGAGACTGCGACCGTATCCGACAAGGTGCCGCTTGCCGACAAGGTGCGCCATGCTGTACGTCATACCTACATCACGAAGCGCCTGGTCAACTTGTTTATCAAAAACATGAGTGCACACGACTAAAACAAACAACTGGGGCACAATGGGGTCAGGCCCCATTGTGCCCTAGATCATCGTGAGTGTGTAGAGATACACGACGGCGGCGGGGATGGCTAGGAGGGAGGAGTCGAAACGGTCTAGCATGCCTCCGTGACCTGGTAGGATATTTCCGCTGTCCTTGATGCCGAGGGTGCGCTTGAAGAGCGACTCGATGAGGTCGCCCCAGGTGCCGAAGATGACCACCGTCAGTCCAAGACCCGCCCACTGAATGGCTGAGAGCTGCAGGTCGTTCATGTTGTACTGTTCCGTGAGATACCATACCAGGACGGCTACGGCCATCACGAGGATGCCACCACCGATGCTGCCCTCCCAACTCTTGCCTGGGGAGATGCGTGGGAAGAGTTTGTGCTTGCCCAACAATGATCCGCAGATGTAGGCACCCGTGTCGTTGATCCAGAGGAATACGAACACGGAGAGGGGCACGTGCCACGTGTAGATGATGTCGCTACCTACAGAACGGAAAGCCAGTACACTGAGCAGCGAGAAGGGCAGGGCGATGTAGAGTTGGCTCAACATCGTGTAGGCCCAGTCGTGGACAGGATCCTCCTGTTTCAGGTAGAGTTCGGCCACCATCAGGTAGATGAGGGTGATGAGGTAGGGGATGAACACGCCCGCAGAGACGATGCCACTGTTGTAACCCGCCATGGCAAAGAAGAAATACACGCCCGCCACGGTGGAGATCATGCGGTTGACGGTGACACTGCCCCTGTCGTTCACCAGACCGGTAAACTCCCAGACGGTGAGTCCTGTGACGAGGGCAAAGAGCAGGATCATAGCTTCTGCACGCAGAAAGCATGTGACGATGGCGGCCACGAAAAATACCGCCGTGATGGTTCTGACGATAAAATTCTTCATATCCCTTTATGCTTCTTCTTTCTTGTCTTCTTCGTGATGAGCTTCGGCCTCCAACTCCTTGGCACGCTCCTCGGCCATACGCTCGGCATCGGCCTTCATCTGGGCCTCGAGGAGTTCCTCGGCACGGCTCGTCCAAGGACGCTTACCAAAGATCTTCTCGACATCCTCGGCGAAGATCACCTCACGGTCGATGAGCAATTGTGCCAGTTGGGCGTGACCGTCCTTGTGCTCCGTCAGGATCTGCTTGGCGCGCTGGTACTGTTCGTCAATCATCTTCAGCACCTCGTCATCCATCACCTTGGCAGTTGTCTCCGAGTAAGGACGCTGGAACTGGTATTCCGCGTTGTTATAGTAGCACACGTTGGGCAGTTTGTCGCTCATACCTGCAAAGGCAATCATACCGTAGGCCTGTTTGGTGACACGCTCCAGGTCGTTCATCGCTCCAGTGGAGATATGGCCCACGAAGAGTTCCTCAGCGGCACGGCCACCCAGCAGTGAACACATCTCGTCGAGCATGGCCTCCTTGGTCTGAAGCACACGCTCCTCAGGCAGGTACCACGCAGCGCCGAGGGCCTGACCACGAGGCACGATTGAAACCTTCACCAGCGGGTTGGCAAACTCCGTGAACCAAGATATGGTGGCGTGGCCTGCTTCGTGGATGGCGATGGAGCGTTTCTCGGCCTGTGTCATCACCTTGGTCTTCTTCTCCAGACCACCGATGATACGATCGACGGCATCGAGGAAGTCCTGCTTCTTCACCGTCTGACTGTTATGACGGGCAGCAATCAGGGCAGCCTCGTTGCAGACATTGGCGATATCGGCACCTGAGAAACCTGGCGTCTGACGGGCGAGGAAGTCGATATCCACGCTATCGTCGGTCTTTACGGGTTTCAGATGTACCTTGAAGACCTCCTTACGCTCGTTGAGGTCGGGGAGATCGACGTGGATCTGACGGTCGAAGCGGCCTGCACGCAGCAGGGCGGAGTCGAGCATGTCGGCGCGGTTTGTGGCAGCGAGGATGATCACACCGGAGTTGGTGCCGAAACCGTCCATCTCTGTCAGCAGGGCGTTGAGCGTGTTCTCGCGCTCATCGTTACCGCCCATGGCGGGGTTCTTCGAACGGGCACGGCCCACGGCGTCGATCTCATCGATGAAGATGATACAGGGTGACTTCTGCTTGGCCTGTTGGAAAAGGTCGCGCACACGACTGGCTCCCACACCGACGAACATCTCCACGAAGTCGGAGCCGCTCATCGAAAAGAAGGGGACGCCAGCCTCACCAGCGACAGCCTTTGCCAACAGCGTTTTACCCGTTCCCGGAGGACCTACCAGGAGGGCGCCCTTGGGAATCTTACCACCCAGGTCGGTATATTTCTGCGGGTTCTTCAGGAAATCCACGATCTCCTGCACCTCCTGTTTGGCACCAGCCTGTCCGGCCACGTCCTTGAAGGTGATGCCCAGGTCGCCGCCCTTCTCGTACATCTTGGCCTTCGACTTGCCGACGCTGAACACACCACCGCCGGCTCCCATGCCTCCGCCGCCCATGCGACGCATGAAGAAGATCCACAGACCGACAATGATAAAGATCGGCAGGAGGTTATAGAACAGCATGTTGAACATCTCGTTCTCCTTGCGGTTCTCGTAGGTGAAATCGCCTGTGAAGACCTTGTCCTCACGGGCTTGGTTGATGAATTCCTCCACTTGATCCGTACTTCCGAATTCCACCTCCACGTAGGGTTCTGCGCCCGTCTGTTGGGCACTCTGGTGGAACACGTCGCGGATATGTTCTGGCTTGACGTACATCTTCAGAACGCCCTGCCCCTTGTTGACCACGATCTTCGAGGCATAGCTGTGGTTCACCATGTCCTTGAAGTCGGAGTAGGATGCATTCTTGGTGATGCTGCTGTTTGTGGGACCTCCACTGGAGAAGTAGAGCAGGCCCAGGGCGATAATAGCCACTAAATAGATCCAGTTCATATTGAACTTGGGCATGTTCATCTTCGGGCCATTTCCGCTGTTATTATTCTGTATCTGTTTATTGTCCATCTAATCTTTAATCTTTAATGCTTAATGTTTAATGTTTAATCCACGTCGGGGATCCTCTTCAACGGAGCATCCTCCCAGAGGTGTTCCAGGTCATAATACTCCCTGACATCGGGCAGGAAGATATGCACCAGCACGTCACCATAGTCCATAGCCACCCATTGGGCGTTCTCAAGTCCTACGACATGTGCAGGTCTCTCTTTCAGGCGTTCACGCGCCATGTCACTGATGGAGTCCGTGATGGCTTCCACCTGTGTGGGCGAATTACCTGTGCTGATGACGAAATATCGGCAGATAGTACCTTCTATCTTTGTCAGGTCGGCAATGACGATATTGCTTCCTTTCTTTTCCTGAATGGCTTCTGTAATGGTCTTAACAAGTTCTGTCATTAAATATAAATCTATGAATTGCCCACAAAGGTAATGCAATTTGAGCAAAATCCAAAATAAATTAAAATATATTTTGATTTTGGGATATAAATAAGAGGCTTCCTCCTTGGAAACCTCTTGTTGTTGGGGTACTCGGACTCGAACCAAGAATGACAGGACCAGAATCTGTAGTGTTACCATTACACCATACCCCAAAATATCCTGCATTTTTTATTTGCGGGTGCAAAGGTACTGCTTTTTCTGGAATTACCAAAATTTTTTGCGGAAAAAATTGATATTAACTTCAAAAAAGGACAAAAAAGAAAGGTCTCCACGCGGAAACCTTTCTTGATATGGGCAGTAAACGGGTTTATTCCTTGTTGGCATTCTCGGCATCGATGGCCTTGATTTTCTCACGGACGAGGTTCATGTCGTCCTTAAGCTTCTGGACCTTACGGTTCATCTCATCGATGAGGCTGTTACCCTTCTTGGAACTGGCATTCAGGAAACCGAGGTTGTTCTCGTAGGTCTGTACCTCCTGTTTGATGGTCTCGTACTGACGGAACAGACGGGCACGCTCGTTGTCAAGGGCATTCTCCCCGCGCTCAGCCACCTGCTTGAGGTTCTGCTTGAAGTTGCTCAGACGGCGCTTGGCCACAGAGATGTTAAGATCCTTATAGAGCTTGTCGAGTACGGCGTGGTATTCCTCATACACCTTGTCTTTCTCCTTGAAAGGTACGTGGCCGATGGCGTTATACTCTTCGACAAGTTGCTGTACCTTCTCCTGGATGTTCTCTCCAGCCTCCTCGGCGACGGCCTTCAGTTTCTCAATAACTTCACGCTTTTTACTGAGGTTGCCATATTCCTCACTGTGCTGTCCGGCTCCTGCGGCTTTACGGGCTTCAAAGAACTTGTTGCAAGCACCGAGGAACTCCTCCCACAGTTGGTCGCCCAGTTTCTTGGGTACCATGCCGATAGTCTTCCATTCTTTCTGGAGGGCAATCAACTTATCACCTGTCGATTTCCATTCGGTGGAATCCTGCAGGGCCTTGGCCTTCTCGATGAGGGCGCGCTTCTTGTCAGCATTCTCCTTGAAGGTGTCCTTCAGCGTACGGAAGTACTCTGCCTTACGTCCGAAGAAGTCGTCGCAGGCGGCACGGAAACGCTCGAAGATCTTCACGTTCATCTTCTGAGGAGCGAATCCGATAGTCTTCCATTCGGTCTGCAGGTCGATGATCTGTTTGGTGTGCTTCTCCCAGTCACCACTGCCCTTGTTCTCTGCGGCGGCAATGGCCTCTACTTGCTCACAGAGGGCCGTCTTGCGGACGAGGTTGTCTTCCTCCTTGGCACGGATACCTTCGAAGTGCTGCTGATGACGCTTGTTGATAACGGTAGAAGCAGCCTTGAAGCGGTTCCAGATCTCCTCGCGCTGCTCCTTGGCCACGGGACCGATCTCGCGGTATTCCTGGTGCAGTTTCTGCAACTGGTGGAAGGCGCTGATCACGTCTTCCTCGTCAGCGAGTTTCTCTGCGATCTCGCACAGACGGGTCTTGGCTTCCAGGTTCTTCTTGAAGTCAAGTTCACGGGCCTCACTGTTCAGACGGAGCATATCGTAGAACTGCTCGACATACAACTGGTAGTTGCGCCACAGTTCATTGGCCTTCTCGGCGGGTACGTTCTTGATCTCGCGCCACTGCTGCTGCAGAGTCTGGAATTCCTTATAGCTCTTATTGGCTTCCTCTGGCGTGGTGATCATGGTCTTGATCTTGTCGATGATGGCCAGTTTCTTCGTCAGATTCTCCTGCTTCTCTGCTTCCTGCTCCTTGAAGATCTTGGCACGCTTCTCCTTGATGATACCCATCTCGGCCTTGAAGGCTTCCTCAGCCTCGTCGGGCGTGATCTGATACTGTTCGGGGTCGCCTCCACCGTCGATGTAAGCCTTCAGTTTGGCTTCGCGCTCGGCAACGTGCAACTTGTAGAAGGCGGTCTTCAGGTAATCGACCTCGTCCTTCTGGGGTGCTTCGTCACCATGGGCGATCTCCCGCACACGCTCCAGAATCTCAGCCTTGGTTTCATAGACCTTACGCGGCTGCTCTTCCTCTGCCTCGGCAGGGGCTTCGGCGGGAACCTCGGCTTCTTCGGTTTCTACTTGGGGAGCGCTCTCAGCCACTGGTTCTTCTACTGGTGTCTGGGCAACCTCTTCCTTGATTTCTTCGTTCAGACCCTTTTCAAGGGCATTGTCTTGAGAGTTCATCATTTAACTTTTTTAGTTATTGACCATTCCTATTTATGATGCGACGCACCATCAATAATGGCCGCACAACCGTCTGTGTACGGCCTATTTGGGGTCAAAATTACGAAAAAAGTCAAAAATAATACCTTATATAAAGTTAAAAGATGCTAAACAAGCCTTTTGTGACGGAAAAACCACCAACAACAGCCCGATACGGCTATCGAAAGGATGATGGCAATGACAAATCCCCAGGGCTTTGATTCCATGCCGTTGACGAGGTTCATACCGAACATGGAGGTGATGAGCGTGGGGATCATCATGATGATGGTGACAGATGTCAGGGTACGCATCACGGTGTTCATGTTGTTGTTGATGATACTCTGATAGGTGTCCATCGTCGATTCGAGAATGTTGGAGTAGATACTGGTCGTCTCGC
>JAFYPG010000253.1 GCA_017547605.1 Prevotella sp. | reverse complement strand
GACGACCAGGCTGAGACCATCCTCTTCAACACCCTGAAGAAGGCAGGCCTCGTGAGTCAGGACAATGTCGAGCACTTCAAGAATCCTGATGTCCGCGAAGGCGGTTCCATCATCTCTTCTGCAAAGGTCGGTCCTTCTGTAGCTAAGGATATCACCTACGGCGCTATCATCTCCGTGATCATCGCCCTGGTGGCCATCTTCCTCTACATCCTGTTCCGCTTCCGCAACGTGGCCTTCTCCGTAGGCTCTACGGTAGCCCTGGCACTCGACGCCCTCATCGTGATCGGCTTCTACTCAGTGCTCTGGGGATGGGTGCCCATGTCGCTGGAGATCGACCAGACGTTCATCGGTGCTATCCTGACGGTGATCGGTTACTCCATCAATGATAAGGTGGTGGTGTTCGACCGTATCCGTGAGAATATCGGTCTGTTCGGCAAGCGCGACCGTCAGCAGTTGTTCAACGACTCACTGAACCAGACGCTGGCCCGTACCATCAACACCTCTGTGACGACCCTGATCGTGCTGTTGGCTATCTTCATCCTCGGTGGTGATAGCATCCGCTCGTTCTCGTTCGCCATGATCCTCGGTGTGATCTTCGGTACGCTGTCTTCACTCTTCATCGCCGCCCCTGTTGCCTACCTGACACTGGGTCGCTCGATCAAGGAGGACGACGAGCCCGCTGCTCCCGCCAAGAAGAAGTAAGGTCTATACCTTATATAATATAGAAGAGGCTGCACCCGTATGAGTGCAGCCTCTTCTGTATATCATATTTAAGAATTAAAGCACCATACCGATGGTGAGGTCGAAGCCCTCAAAATGGGTATGATCCTGGATCTTCATCAGATCATAGTAATAACCTGCACCTATGGTGAATTGGTTGATGCGGAATCTGCAACCGGCGTTCAACCCAATCTGGAAACGCTTGGCGTCACCGTCAGAGAACCAGTCATAACTATCGGGTTTTTCATCATACTTTGTCTTAGCCAGGAGATTGAAACGTCCATAGGCACCTGCGTAGGGCAGAATACTGAAATTATCAGAAATATCGATTGAATAGACGACATTAAGGGGGATCTTCAAAGCCAACAAATTGGTCTTGTAATTATCCTTATACTTAAAACCCCACTGAATGGCACCTCCAAACTCTAAATAAAGAGGAATGCCAAACATGGGCGTAGCATAGTTGTAGCCTAATGAAATGGCATCGTAAGACGTTGATACGGAAGAACCATCATGGCTCATGATCAACTGATTCAAATCAAATAGGCTGGGATTGTACTGCAGATAGACAGTGCCAAAAGGCTCCTGGGCTGATGCAGACATACTCACGAAGGCAAATGTTGCCAAAATCATTGATCTGATTTTCTTCATAACAGTTAATTATTGATTGATAATTCTGATGACTTCTGTTTAAAGGCGCGGACTGCCTCAATGATCTGCTGGCGACGCTCGCCGGAAATGGTGACCAGGCGCAAGTTGGTAGAATCATCCAGCCGGTAGGTATTATCCTTGAGGTTGAATCGGATATGATATTCGAAATTCCCATGAAACTCACTGATGTTCCCCTGCTCATCCATCAACAGCAGAAGGTGTTCGTCTTTAGTATCCTCACCGTCGTTCCGGGTGTTGTAGAACATGGTGGCAAAGGCCCCGTCAGGCTGTTCCAGTGTCCATTCGTCAAAGCCCAAAATCGTATAGGTCTTACCGTCGGTATTATCAGTCCACTGCCACACCTTGTTCTTCATCAAACTCTTCTGTTCAAATATCATCAACTCATGGGCAAAAGCGAAGATGGTCTCTGCCTCTTCCAAACCTTTGGCGCGCTGATCCTCAGGCAGTTGTGCATTCAGTAAGAAGGCCTCACGCAGTGACTTCACTGCATCCACATCGCCATAGCCATATATGCCTACCATACCCAACAGGAACTTGTGGGAACCCAGAAAAGCAATACGCGGTGGGATGGCGGCATTCTGATAACCCAGCTCATCCACGTATGCGCGAATAGCCATTTCGTAGTAACCGATCATCTTATCGAAATTCTTCTGGGCTCCGCCAATGTAAGACATCATCTCAAGCGACTTTCCGAGGATGGTGTCACGCTTCTCGGTCTGTGCCTGGGCAATCTCGAGGGCACGTGTCGCATACTTCTCAGCCTGTGTCACTTTGGCCGAATCACCAGTCTCAAAATAGAACTTCGCGGCATCAAACTGTTTCTGCCAGTCCTGAGGAGCCTCATCGGCTGCCTTTGCCAACCGCGCTTCCTTCTCGATGGCCGATTCTTCCTGCTGTGCCGAAGCGGGTGCAACACCCAACGAGACCACCATCGCCATCACAAAAAACTTCATACTCTGTTTCATAATTACAATAATTTAGAATGATTATCAGTTAGTATTATTGATTTTTAGAATTCTGCTGCAAATATACAAAAAAAGCGGATAAGACATAAGAAAACGACCAAAAAATGTATTGAATGCAGCGAAAGAAATGCAGTTCGACTCAATAGGCGACTGCAAACTTGTCTGACAAAAAAGTTTACAATCAACGCTTCATAACTTTCGTATTCTCACCCAGACGGACAGAAGACTTTAAATCGGCGAATTTTGGGCATTTTTCGTAATCATCTGGTTATGTGCGCATTATGCTTATGACGGTACTTGCGAAGACTACCCCTGTCAGTTGACAGTGCTTCAAATATCTTCTAAGAGCCGTTCAAATGCCTTCCACGACTGAAAGGAATAACTTCCATGGGGGTATAGGGATTATCTCCATCACTCGTACAAACCATTTGAACGGCTCATTAGTCCTATCTGCGTCACTCTAAAGTGCCACCCCTTGCCAACATCGCATAGGAGAAGCCCTCCTATTCTTTCTATTTCGAGCGAAATGAAGGGTACTTTTTATAGCAAGTTTTCTTGACAAAACGCACTAGTACCCCGACCGAGAATCGAACTCGGAACTAAGCTTTAGGAGAGCCTTGTTATATCCATTTAACTATCAGGGCATGTGCTTTTCGGGTGCAAAGGTACGTAGAAAAGATGAAAAAAACAAGAGAATAGCAGCGATTTTCCGTTTTTTTTGCTAACTTTGCGCAGAAATTAAAACCAACAAACCCAACTTACTCATGAAGAAAAGACTGTTTTTACTACCCCTACTGTTATTGGCCGCACTTTCGGCCAACGCCCAGAACCCCTATCTGCCCCTGTGGGAACACCTGCCCGACGGTGAGCCTCGCGTGTTTGAGGACCCCGATAACCCCGGCAAGTTGCGCGCCTATATCATCGGCTCGCACGACACGAACTATACGGCCTACTGCGGCAGTGACATCCGCATGTGGTCGGCACCCGTGGAGGACCTGAGCCAGTGGCGCGACGAAGGTCCCATCTTCACGCATTACGTGGATGGCCAGTGGGACACGATGTTTGCGCCCGATCTGGTAGAAGTGAGGGACAGGGCGACAGGCAAGAAAACCTACTACCTGTACCCTCATTCGCGTGGGTGGCGACGCGTAGCCATGGTATGCAAGAGCGACCGTCCAGATGGACCCTTCACACCCATCAACCTGACGGAAGACGGTCGTCAGTGCGTGCCAGGCTCACTCATCGACTTCGACCCCTCCGTGTTCATTGAGAACATCACCGACAAGAAGGACAAGGACTACGACAAGGGCTTCCGTGCCTACGTATTCTACGGTTTCCAGCACTCCACGGCCTGTGAGTTGGACCAGAACACGATGTACTCCCAGCGCGAGGGTACTGAACTGATCGACCCCTTCATCCCCGCCAGCAGTGCCGACGGTCGTCTGCTCGACAGAGAGGGCAGCGAGTATAAGGCCCTTTATGAGGGACAGAACCCGCTCGACTTCAATTTCTTCGAAGCCTCATCGATCCGTCAGGTAGGCAATAAGTATGTGATGGTGTTCAGCGGCTACAGCGGCAAGGAATACGGTCTCGGCAATACGAACTCCGCCCTGCGCTATGCTTTCGGTGACTCACCCCTCGGCCCCTGGCGCTCAGGCGGTGTACTGGTGGATTCGCGTGGTGTCGTAACGGGTGAGAACGGCTCGCAACTGATCACCACCAATGCCGGACATAATACTCACGGTTCGTTGCAGGAGATCAACGGCCAGTGGTATGTGTTCTACCATCGTCCTCCTCGCGGCTTCGGCTTTGCCCGTCAGCCAATGGTGGCCCCTGTGAAGATCACGTGGGACAAGAAACCTGTGGCCAAGGGCGGTGTAGTGAAGATTACGGGCTATGACCCCTACACCAAGGATAATGAGTGGACGGCAACTGCCGCCGACGGCAACATCTATACAGGCGCTGAGGTGACGAGCGAGGGCTTCCAGATCTTCGGACTGCCGCCCTATCAGTATTACTCCGCTGGCATCGCATGTTTCTGGACGGGTGGCACCAATAGCAACGAGTGGATGCAGGACAACCACGACATCTGGAACAACTCGATGGATCTGGCCGGTATCACCAACGGCGGTATCGTCGGCTTCAAGTATTTCGGCTTCGGCGGTCTGGCTGCTGACACGAAGGGCCTGAAGGCCTTCCAAGGTACGAAGGCTGGCGACGGCACGATGCTCTGTCTGAACCTGACAGCGAGCGGACAAGGCGCCTTTAAGATCCATGTGAAGATTGACGACCCATGGAAAGGCGATGAAATCGCTGTTTTTGACATCCCTGCCGATGCACCAAGGGCCACGATGATCTACCAGCAACCCGTACCCGCCGTAGAGGGGCTATCCGGCAAGCATGCCATCTATCTCGTGGCAGAAGGTCCTGAGATCAAGGCTCCAGAGCGTCCGAGATGGGGCGCACCGCGCGGTCCACAGCGCCCACAGGGGCTCTTCGACCTGCACGGCATCGGCTTCGCGAAGGGTGACGCCATTTTCGAGGCACCCGCAGTGCCCACGGTACAGATCATGGCAGACGGCCAACCACTGGTGATGCCAACCACCCCCATCCGTTTCACCAATCTGAACGGCTATACGGACCAGACCCGCTATCAGGTGTATGGCAAACTT
>JAFYPG010000252.1 GCA_017547605.1 Prevotella sp. | reverse complement strand
TGGTCCCATCGGCATCAACTCCGCCACCTACTGCGGCTATACCGCTATCCACAATGCGGGTTACGGGGAGATGATGGCTGTCCTCGGCTCCGCCACGGCCACCTTCGCCCTGGTGCTGCCATCACTCGTCCTGATGATATTAATCAGCAGGATGTTCATGAAGTACATGAACACCCCGCTGGTACAATCTATCTTCAAAGGTCTGCGCCCTGCTGTCGTCGGACTGCTTGCCGCTGCCACCCTCCTGCTCTGTAACAAGGAGAACTTCTCCACACCTTTTGAGAACTCTTGGCAGTTCTTCATCAGTTGTGCCCTTCTCATCACCACAGCCTTCGGCACGGGCTACCTGAAGATCAACCCCATCCGCATGATCTGTTATGCGGGCTTCGCAGGACTTCTACTCTTATACTAACGGCCCAAAAGTAAAACAAGTTGTTTTACCTTTTAAGATGCCTGAGTGTTATTTACCATCTTCCTAGCGGAGGATGACCTTACGGCCGTTATGGATGTAGATGCCCTTGGTGGTTGGGCGCGAGATGCGCTGGCCACTGAGGGTGTACCATGTATCGCTGATTGCCTCATCGCTCTTCACTTCGCGGATGGCGGTGGCGGGGGAGGTTTGATAGCCCCAGACGGTGACACCGTTGCGATTGAGAGCGGTGAAGGCGATGGTCTTGTCGTCAGTGGGTTCGAGCGTCTGTTCAATCATGACACCCTTGTACTCAAGGTCGAGGGTGATAGTGATGTACGACGTACCCTCTTGAACAGTCCACGAGCCTGTGCTCCCGCCCGTGATGGTACCGTCGGCATGGAGTTCGATCTCCACGGGTTTGGCGACTTCCTTCTTGGTATGGTCGAGTTTGAAGGGATGGATCAGCAACTGATAGGTGCCAGGGATGTGATCGATGGTTATTTGTTGGGTGGTGGCGATATCGGCACTCACGACCTGCTCACCCGTGTATTCGAAGGGTGCTGCCACGAGCCAGCCATCTTCGTTTTGGAACACCTGGTGAACACGTACCTGATGCTCCTCACCACGATTCTGGAAACGGGTATGATAGACCAGATAGGTACGTCCGTCTTCTGCGGCAATAATGGAGTTATGACCCTGTGAACGCTCGCCATAATTACCTTTAGCCTGATTGCCCCACTCGCTATAGGCGCCAAAGATGTTGACACCACGGTTGTCGTTGGCATTGGGACCGAAGTCGATCTTGAAACTCTTGAAGATAGCATCCGTATCACGCGCATCCACATAGGGACCATCGGGCTTTTTCGAACGGAACACACGCATCTGGTAACCGCCGTTGTTGTAGTCGTTCTTATCACCGCCAGCGGCCAAACCGCCATAGGTAACGAAGAGGAAATACCAACCATTGATGTACTCGATATAAGAGGCCTCGCCAGAGACATAGTAGCCGCCTGCGATCTTCTTGCCGAAATAGGGATCGCTGGTAACACCGTTGCCACTGCCCTGCTCCGGGTAACTTACCTGATAGTCGCGCAGCCCTGTGTTCTCATCAAGTTCGAGCATCCAGATACCACCACTCCACGAACCATATGACATCCAGAGTTTGCCCTCTTCATCGTAGAACACACAAGGGTCAATGCAATGAGGCCAACGCTCACCCCACTTGTTGCCGACGTTATAGCGCTCGGGCAGACTTGCCTGCGTGCCGATGACCTTTTCAAGATCGGTGTGTTTATAACTGACACCGGCCGTTGAGGTGACATTGAATCCGGAGAACACCACGGGCCCCTGACAGAGATAGGGGCCTTCGATGTCGTCGGCAGTGAGCAGTACGATGCTGGAGTTCCACGTAGGACCGTTGATGCTGAGGTACATGCACCACTTTTTCATCGCCTTGTTCCAGATGACATCAGGCGCCCACTGGTTACCATCGATCGAATAATTGCCGTAGGCACCCGACCACGCAGAGGGATTGTAGGCACTATAGTCATAGGTCGGTGCAAAGGCCGTCCAATTCATCAGGTCGGTGGTCTTAGCCGCAGCCCGATGAGAACCGAAGATATAGTAGGTCTTCGACGACGGATCCCATACCACACTTGGGTCATGCACGCTGACACGTTTCAGATCATAGCCAAAAGCCGTTAAAGGTAAAAAGGTAAAAAGGTAAAAAAGTAAAACTTTCATTACCACGTTCTTTTCCCTATTATTATCACTCATCTTCATCATATTTTACTAACGTATTTCTTACTTTATTATTTTCTTACCTTCTTACCTTTTTAGTGATGTACCCTTATAACTCAGGCCAGCCATCGGAAGTCCAGACGATGGGACGCTGGATGAGGACTGAGGCTCCCTGCTGAGCAACGCTATAGCCGTGACAGATGAAAATGTCCTGATCGTCGATATGATAGGCTGCACAGTGCCCGGCAGCCTCATACTCTTTCTTGTCACCTTCGAGGAAGATCTTGCCACCACCGTCGCGCATATCCGTACCATCAGGTCCAAGATAGGGACCTTCGACACTCTTGCTGCGACCTACGGCCACCCGGTAGTTGCTCTTCGCGCCCTGACAACAGTAGTCCCAAGAGACAAAGAGATAATAAAATCCTGCGTGTTTGAAGATAAATGGAGCTTCGATCGCATTAGGTCCTGCAAAGTCGGATGTCGGGTTCTTCGGAGGATTGGGATTGGTGGAGAGCGCCTTCTTGCCATCAGGATCCGTCAGGTTAAACCTGCGGGCAATGGTGCGTGGTTTCTCACCCTTGGCGATATGCATCGTCGTGTCAAGACGAGCCAGTTGGATACCGTCCCAGAAAGAACCCCAGACGAGCCAAGGCTGATCCTCGTCGTCGATAACGAAGTTGGGATCGATGGCGTTCCAGTTGTCACGTCCCTCACGGGAACAGACGATGGCACCCTCATCATCCCACAGACACGAGGCCAACGAATGGCTGGAGAGCAAGCCGATGACGGAACCGTTACGTCCGAAGGTGGAACAACTGTATGCAAGCCACCACTTGTCACGATACTGAATGACGTCGGGGGCCCACACATGATGGCGGAAGCCCGGTACGGAGTCACGGGTCCACTGGGGGATGACCGACATGACAGGATGAGAGGATACTGTCCAAGCCTTGCGGTCCTTGGAGGTCATCTGCTGGACACCCATACCCGTCGCATATATATAATAGGTGTCGCCCTCCTGAGCCATCACGGGATCATGTACCATCGGCGTGTCGGTCGTAAAGGCCTCGTGGGGGGACTGGTGGGGCTGGGCTGTCATCTGCGCAGGCACAATGAGGGCCACCAGCGACCACAAAAATGTTTTCGCTTTCATAACTTACAGTGTTAAGGAGAGAAGGGGACGGGCTTCACAAAGTCCGCCCCCTACGAAAGTTTACTAACTAATTAAATGATGCAGTATCTTCTACTCGAACACCAGATGACAGCCATCGACTGTGAAACGGAACCACACATCTGCTGCATCAACGGGAGCAATGCCCTCGTAACTCTGATAGTAGGTGATACCATTGTTGCCCAGCATGATGCACTTCACATCGAGCGTACCGTCGCCCTTATTGGTGACAGAGACAGTAACCGTAGCACCATCCATAGCAGCGAGCCAAGCCCCCCAGTCACTCTGTCCACCGCTGAGTACCAGATTCGGATTATCGTCGTAGCAGGCACCCCATCCGTAGTTGTCGGCACGAACCACAGCATACTCATTGCTATTTTCGTTCGTCAGAACGACCACGAAGTTATTCCAG
This sequence comes from Prevotella sp., assembly GCA_017547605.1. GTDB lineage: Bacteria > Bacteroidota > Bacteroidia > Bacteroidales > Bacteroidaceae > Prevotella. Next base: position 8,055 of record JAFYPG010000252.1, on the reverse strand, counting down.
TTGTTGGCACCACTGGTGTAGTTCTTGATACGTGTGGAAACTGTCCTACCCGCAGGCACATTGAACATATCGGAATGAGCACCCCACCAAGGAGTAGAGTTGTCATCTGCACCGATCACGGTATCAAACTCCAGATGACAGCCGTCAACCGTATAGTGGAAGTAGAAATCATCAGAATCAATGGCGATACCCTTATACTCCTGGGTATAAATCTTTCCGTCATTACCCAGCATCGCAGCCTGTACGTCGGCAGAACCATCGCCATTATTCGTAACAGCCACGTTCACCTTAGCACCGTCCATAGCAGCGAGCCATGCACCCCAGTCATCCTGAGGACCGCTCAGCCACAGGTTAGGATTATTGTCATAGCCAGCACCCCATCCGTAGTTGTCGGCACGAACCACAGCATACTCGTCATTATTATAGTTCGTCAGGACGACCACGAAGTTATTCCAGTTGTTGGCACCGCTGGTGTAGTTGGTGAAGGAAGTAAGGAAGGTCTCACCCGGAGCCACCTTGATCTTATCAGAGTGAGCACCCCACCAGGCAGTAGAGTTGTCGGTAGCACCGAGACAGGTGTACAACTTGTCAACAATCTCAAACTGTGCATAGCCGATGACTGGTGCAGCAGACTCGCCCTTGAAGGTCATAGCATAAGCAGCCACGAGGGTCTTCTGGCCCAGATTGTTCATATCGGGAATGACCTCGAAGGTCAGGTCACCGAAATTCACATCCTTTGATACGCCCTGCTCGAACTGTACTGTAGCCGTCACGTTGGCAAATGCCTCTTCGAACGTCACACCCTGGAGCACCTTCTTGGGAACACCGTTGAGCGACAGCGACAACGGCTGCTTGTCTTCCTTGGAGGTAAAACCGCCAATAGGCTCGATCGTTGAACCAGTGAAACTGGCGATAGCCTTCTCGATACCGATACGGCAGCAGAGACGACCATCAGAATCATTCGACGGGAAATCATAAGGCTGGATATACTCCTTTGTACAAGTGCCATTGCTAATCGTATAATGGACTCCACCTTCTGTACGATCAACGGTGACGGTCACCTTACCATTGAAATTCTGTACGCTGGCATCGGTCTCTGCGTCATTAGCCGAGGAATTCTCAAAGTTGGCCTTGACGAGGCTTCTGTCAATATTATCACCCCACTCAGAGTTCTTGGTGGGATCATTGTCATAGCGAATCACACCATATTCAGTGCCAAGATGATCCTCTGTGTCAGGATTATAGTCATTGAACACGATGTAGCAGTTCTTGTAATACACATTGTCAGGGTTCACCGTGAGATTGAACTGAGCGATCCACTTCTCACCTGCAGGAACGACATAAGTCTTTCCCAACGTCCAGAAACCGGAGGTCAGGTCTTCCTTGCCGATGTTATACACATCCTCGTGCATACCTTCGATGTCTGGATCGTCGCCACCCTGATTCTTGTTGGCAGCGATAGAGTCGACCTTGGCAGAGATCCAGTCCGGGGAGTCGATGCTGAACAGGTCACCGCCCTCACAGCTCGTCAGAGCCATCAGACCGAGAGCTGCTGCACAGAAAGCGGTTGCTATTTTATTGTATTTCATAATCATTGCTTTTTTACTGTTTTACCTTTTCACTTATATACCTTTATTTGAGGTTCACCACAGGATGTACCGGCCCATAGAGATTGTCGGCATTGCTGGTGCTGTTATTAGCCGAGTTACCCTTCAGTTTGGGATTGGCATCCAGGATACCCTGATAAATGGGAATGAACTCATGACCTTGAATCCACAGGTTGTATGAACTCTTACTGCAGGAACTATAATCGACAGGATCTTTCGGCGTATAGCTGATACTGCCGTTATCATAACTCGCCTGAGTCCAGAAATTGACGGCTGCGTGCTCCTTGATCTGCTGCAGACGGTCAGCGCTGTAGAAGAATCCCCAGCGGATGAGGTCGAAGCCACGGCCGAACTCACAGCCGAACTCTTTCGGACGTTCCACATTAGCAATCTGCTCGAAGAGCTTGTCTTTCGAATCGAAGGCAGAGAGGTTGAGGCTTGCCAAGCCAGCACGGTTACGTACCTGGTTGATCCAGTCGATGGCCTGCTGTGTCGGACCGCTAATCTCGTTCTCGCACTCAGCGGCACGGAGCAGCACGTCAGAGTAGCGCATGATGCGGAGGTTGATACCACAGTGAAGACCCGTCACAACACTATTATAAAGGTTCGTGCGCATGTTCGTCCACTTGGCAATAGGCAGACCACCGTTGTTATTGTTGGTCACCACATAAGTATCAGCAGTCATCGGCGACATGAAAGCAACGTTGCCATTCTCAAAGCCGTCCCATTCAGGCTCATAGGTGCCGAGGGTCCAGTAGAGGCGCGGATCGAGGCTACCACTGGTGGTGCGTTCTTCCTTGAACAGGTTGTAGAGCCAGGGCGAAGCAGAGAGGTCTGCCCAACCACCAAAGACGCCAGGAGCATAGTTGCTCTCGATGGCATGGCCCTGTGTGGCGTTGGCACTGGTGTTGACAGGCGTCCACTCGTCATCGGTACCCTGTGTGCCATAATCCAAGAACTGTACCTCAAACAGACTCTCGTTGTTATTCTCATAGTCAGAACCCTCGCGGAAGTTGTCACCATAGTTCTTCATCAACTCATAGTGACCGTACTGTCCGTTAATGATGGCCTTCAGCACGTTAAGCGCCTCACTGTACTTATGACGCATCATCAAAGCACGGGCATAGAAGCCGGCAGCAGCACCACAGGTGGCACGACCCTTAGCCCACTCACCACCAGCGTCGCGGCTGGGCAACAACGTCATAGCCTCAGTGAAGTCCTTCTCCACCTGATCCCAGACCTCATCATAAGTGGCGTTCTCAGAATAGAGGGTCTCCAATGAAGAATAAGCAGCATAATCCAACATCAGGGTGGGATTCTGATAATAGCCTGCCAGATTATAGTAAGCCAGACCACGCAGGAAAAGTGCTTGTCCGACAGCCCGCTTCATGCCTTCGTCCAAGACGGAATAGTCCGCACCGGCACGATAGAGGATATAGTTACACACATTAATGGTGTAATACCAGTCACGCCATACCCACTGGTTCATCTCGTTATCGATGGAAGTGTTCAGATCATCGTATGGCAAATACCATACCTGAGAGGAGTTCCACACCTCATCACCACGACAGACATCATAGCCATAGCCTACACGGGCATAGGTTCCCTCCATTCGGATGTGGTTATAAGCTGCGATGACACTTTCCTCCAACTCCTTGGCCGTCGAACCAAAGGTACTCGCAGTCTGCTGATTGACATTTACCACATCCAGCTTATCTTCGCACGACGTCAGCGTGCCGAGGCCCACCAAAAGGGCCAGTGAAAATTTATATAGTTTCATAGAATATTTCATTTATTCAAATTATCCTTTATTCCGATTCTTCATTAGAATGAGAAGAGAAGACCACCCATGAAGCTTCGTGCAGACGGGTACGAACAGTAGTTGTAACCCGGGGTGAAGGTACCACCGGCATAATCTACGTTGTAACCCTTGTAACCAGTGAAGGTGTATAAGTTCTGTGCCGACACATAGATACGAACACCACTGACATAGTTCTTGAAGATCTTGTCAGGCACATTGTAACCTAACTCGATATTGGCAATCTTCCAATAAGCGGCGTTCTGGATCTTACGGTCGCTGAACAGGTCGTTCCAGGCCATTGAAGCACTGTTGGAATAATAAGTACGGGGAACATTAGAAACATAAGTGTCACCATTCCACTGATTAGCTCCCAACATGGAGACATCCTTGTTCTTAGGACCATAACAAGAGGTCAGGCTGTTATATATGGCATCAGACACATGATAATCCAAGGCTCCATATGTAGAGATACTCAGGTCGAAATTCTTATACTCCAAGTGTGCGCTCAGACCGAAGTTGATCTTCGGCAGACCACTTCCCAGAATCACACGGTCGTTAGAATCAATGATACCATCAGGCACTCCTTTCGGACCACTGACATCCTTATAGAGGCAGTCACCCACATTGGCACCGTTCTGGGTAGCGTGAGCATCCAGGTCAGCCTGGGTACGGGCAATGCCTTCATAGACATAACCATAGAACTGACCTACTTCCTGGCCTACGTATGTCATATAGTCGCCATCAGGATAAGACTCCGTACCGAAACCGAGCGACGTCACCTTGTTCTTCAGAGTGCTGAAGTTTGCACTGATCTGATGTTTCAGGGGATGGTCGTTGTTACGGTAAGTAAGCGAGAATTCCAGACCGCTGTTCTCCATCGAGGCAGCATTCATGGTCACTTCGCTATTGGCGAAACCACCACTATTAGGAACGGGAACGTGATCGAAGAGCAGATCCTCAGACTTGTTCTTATACCACTCGGCCGTGAACTCAATACGGTTGTTGAAGAAGGCCAGGTCGATACCGACGTTCATCGTCTTCTTTTTCTCCCAATAGACATCCTCAACCACGAACTTCGAGGCAGCAGAACCCGTGACAGGCTGGTTACCGAAGCTATAAGTCATGTTGTTACGGGCCATCGTCATCTCGAAGACGCCGTCTGCAATATTTTCATTACCCAGTTCACCATAACTGGCACGAACCTTGAACATATTGACGATATTGTGGTCGATGGGGAAGAACTTTTCCTTATCAAAACGCCAGCCGATAGATATAGAGGGGAAGGTGTCCCAACGACGGTCTTTGGACAGACGTGAACTACCATCGCGGCGAACAATGGCAGAAAGCAGATACTTGCCATCGTAGTCATAGTTCAGACGAGCGAAATAAGAAGCCATGGTGTGCTTGTACTCGTATGAACTGGCATCTCTTGTGCCAGCATTCTGAATCTGCAGATAATACGGCTCAGGGAAGTTCATACCCCTGGCTGTCAGAATGTCTGTGTTCTCCTGCTCAAAGGTCTGACCGACCACGATATTGGCATGGTGCAGACCTATGGTGCCGTCGTAAGTCAGTGTATTCTCTATCAGAGCATCTCCGTAAGAATCCTTTCCTTTGGTAAGTGTCTCGTTTGACTTGTCGAGATATACACGGTTACTCTGAATCCAGGCTGATACCCATGTCTTATACTGGGTGACAGATTTACTGTATGACAGGTTGATCTTGTATGACAGTTTATGATTCTTGTTTTCAAGACCAATCATCTTCAGCAAGTCAACATCAGCAGATGCCGTACCAACAAAACGATCGACGATGGTATTGCGGGTCAGCATGTTGTTATACAGCAAGGGGTTTCTTGAAGAGATGTCACCATGAACGGTGTCATAATAGGTGCCATAGCCGTATGAGTCGTAGTTCCAGTTGCTGGCTGCACCTACTTTGTCGTCGAGTACCCATGTTGACTCGTCATATGCCTTAATCGTCGGCTGCATGAGGAGAGCATCGAAAATCACAGGGTTGTTCTCACCATACAAGCCCTGCACAAACGAGGGGTCTGTATTGGCTCTACCCATACCGTCCTGATTGGAATGAGAATAAACCAAACTGGTACGGAACTTGATGAACTTCGTGTCCATTGTGTTGTTCACACGAGCAGTGAAACGCTCGTAGTTTGGACCAGCACCCTCAAGAGTACCCTTCTGGTTGAAGTAGTCGAGACCTATATTATAAGTATTGTTGGCACCACCACCGCTCAGGTTCACATTGTGGTTCTGACGGATACCCGTCTTAAACACCTCTTTGAACCAGTCTGTATTGGTATTATCCTGGAACTTATAGATGCCCTCAGACACCTGGCTGTAACCACCAGGCAAAAGTGTTCCTGAATTAGCACAAGCCTGACCAAGATAGGTACTATACTGATCGGCGTTCATCACGTCATAAACACCACTTGGGATCTGGTCAATACCAAAGTAACCCTTATAATCGACTTTCAGTGGCTGATCCTTTTTACCATTCTTTGTCGTGATGATCACCACACCGTTAGCAGCGCGCGAACCGTAGATAGCACCAGCAGAAGCATCTTTCAGCACCTGGATGGTCTCGATGTCGTTCGGAGAAAAATCACGGATGGTGGTACCCATGGGTACACCATCGATCACATACAGCGGAGCAGTGCTTCCAAAAGAACCGATACCGCGGATACGCACTGACGGGTCTGCACCAGGCTGACCATCAGAGGTAACCTGAACACCTGCAACCTTACCTTCCAACATCGTTGAGATGTTAGAGTTGGATACGCGTTTCAGTTCTTCGGCGTTCACGATAGACACCGAACCTGTCAGGTCTGCTTTCTTCTGAGTACCATAACCGACGACCACCACCTGATCGAGCATCATCGCATCGGACTCCAACTGAATCTGATTAAGGATCGCGCGCCCACGTACGGCAATCTCGCGGTCCTTGTAACCCACATAACTTACTACAAGCGTAGCATTGGCAGAAGCGTCTAGTTGGAAATTACCCTCGTAATCGGTAATAGCACCCGTCTGGGCACCCTTCACCTTAACGGTTGCACCAATGAGCGCCTCTCCATTTTGATCAACAACCTGACCGCTGACCTTGATGGTCTGATCCTGTTGCACAGATGCCGTCGCAGTAACTGGGCAGACAGTCAATCCTGCCATAGTTCCCAAGAACAGCATCGCAGAGAATAATACTTGTTTTCTCATTGTCATTTGTTTTTAGTTTAAGAATAAATATTTTGTTAGTGAAATTTTTCGCAAAAGTAACCCGCTTTGATTTAAATCAAGTGGACAAAACGGTTTAATAGGTGGACAAAACGAAAATAGGTTAACAAAAAGTAATTTATCAACAAAACAGGTACATTTCGTCCACTTACGACTCCGTATAGGAACTTGGATTCATCCCAAACATTTTCGTAAAACAACGGGTGAAATATTTGGGATCGTTAAAGCCTACCCTATAGGCAATCTCAGTAATATTGCGATTGCCCGTCTTTGCAGAGAGCAATTCCTTTGCCATGTTCAGGCGGTAGTTACGGATAAACTGCCCGACAGGAACACCTACCTCGGCATTCAGATGCTTACTGGCCACGCTACGGCTCATACCAATGGCATCACAGAATTCCTGAACACCGAATTCTGAGTTAGTATAGTTTTCCTCCATCACTTCCATCACCCGTTCCATAAACGGCCGGGTGCCCTGCCGCACTTCCTCCTTGTCGGCCTCTACACTCTTGGAGACGCTCTTCTTGTAACGCTCCTGATTATCGAGGATATTCTGGATACGCGACTGCAGTTGTACGGGGTTTTCGGACTCCTGCAACACTTTACGGATCGGATTAAGCAACTGCTCAGCCTCACGACGCTTCAGTTCCGCCACACGTCTGTTATATAAGTAGATAATCAGTCCAACAAGCATGAGACTAAGCAACAAACGGAACCACCAACTGTTCCAAAAATACGGGCTCACCACAACCTCAATCGAAACCGTATCGGAATATTCTCCAGACAAGGTTGACATATACCTGACCTCAAAGGTGTATCGCCCGGCAGGCAGTGCACTGTATCGGACTGAATGCTCACCAAGTTTCAGAGGCGTCCATTCCTTTTCGAGACCTTTCATCCTATAACTGAACATGGTCTGTTCCTCATTTCCATAATCCAAGGCAGAGAAAGCGATTGAAAAAGAACGATTGCCTTCCCGCAACTGGATGGACGAAGCAATGGAAATATCCTCCGACAGATAATCACTGCCAGCAGCAACCTCCTGATTATCCACCATCAGATGGGTAAAAACCAGTTTGCCGTATGGTTTTGACTCCGTGTTTTCCCCAAGCACCTCTATCAGGCCCCCTTCACTACCCAGATAGATAACGCCTGCATCGTCTCTGGCTGCTGAGTTCCAATAGAAATGGTGATTGATCAGACCTTCGTTCTCATAATAATTGGAGAAAATATGAGTCTTAGGGTCATATATTGACAAACCATTCTGAGTCGTCACCCAAAGACGGCCGTTCAGATCCTCAACAACCCCCTTCACACCGCTGAAGGCTAACCCGTCTTCCGTAGTCAGAGCCTCGAAATGTCTGCGATTATCCTTATCATCCTTTACCAAACGGTATAG